>DASUPQ010000856.1 GCA_036280995.1 Actinomycetota bacterium
CCTGGCCGACGTTGACGCCCATGCCGAGCAGGACGGCGGCCAGCCGCTCCCCCTCCAGCTGGGCCTCGGCCAGCAGCCCGGCCGCCTTGCGGCCGCCCAGCAGCAGGTCGTTGGGCCACTTGAGCCCGGCCGGGGCCGCCCCGGGGGCGACCTCGTCGACCGCCCCGGCCAGGGCCACCCCGGCCGCGGCCACCGTCAGCCAGACCGCCTCCCGGGCAAGCGGCGGGCGCAGCACCACCGAGACCAGCAGGGAGCTGCCCGGCGGGGCCACCCAGGCCCGGCCCAGCCGGCCCCGGCCCTCGGTCTGCTCCTCGGCGACCACGGTCGCCCCCTCGGGCGCGCCGGCCGCGGCCAGCTCGGCCGCCCGGGACATGGTGGTGGGCACGCTGGCCGCCACCTCCAGGGGGCTGAAGAATCCGGGCAGGGCCCGCCGGACCCAGCCGCCGTTGGCCTTATCCATGATCGGCGCAGCCTACCTGTAGGAGACTCCATTGAGGCTGTCGGCCAGCCGACCGGTCCAGATGTCTGTCCTGTCCTATGGACTGGCGATACTGGTCGCGATGCATGCTGACACCGGCCGGCGGTACCGCGCCTATCCGACCCCAGAGCAGGCAGGACGGCTGACGAGCTGGGGACACTCCTGCCGTGCGGTATGGAACCTGGCATTGGAGCAGCGCCGGTTCGCCTGGCGTCAGCGTGGTCGCACCGTCCGGTTGGCCGAGCAGTGCCGCCACCTCACCGACGCCCGCGCGGACCTGCCATGGCTGGCCGACCTGCCCGCCCAGAGCGCCCAGCAGGTGCTCCGCCAGCTCGACCGCGCCTACGACAACTGGTGGAACCCTGAGCATCCTGCCCGGGCACCCACCTTCCGCAAGCGTTCCAGGGACCTCTCGGTACCGTTTCCTGGCCAGGCCGTTCAGGTCCGCAGATGCTCCCGCAGATGGGCTGAGGTGAGGCTGCCGAAGCTTGGATGGGTGCGGTTCCGGCTGTCCCGCCCCCTCGGGGGCATGGTGCGCAACGCCTCGATCGCCAAGGACGCACTCGGCTGGCATGTCTCGTTCGGTGTTGCGATCGCCGCCAAACCCGCTCCGCCGAACCGCCTGCCGAGCTGTGGAGTGGACTTCGGGGTGGCCTGCTCGGCGTTCGTGTCCGACGAGCGGGAACCGCGCCTGATGCCATCGACCCTCACCGCGGGACAGAGACGACGCCTGCTGGGGCTGGAGCGCCGCAAGAGCCGCCAGATCACCTGGGCCAAGAAGCACAACGATGGTCACTACTCCAACCGGCTGGGCCGGACCATCAGCAAGATCTCCAAGCTTCGGGCGCGGCAGGCGCGTCGTCGGCAGGACTTCATCCACAAGCTCACCACCGACCTCGCCAAGAACCACGGCTGGGTTGCCGTCGAGGACCTGCGGGTGAAGGGCATGACAAGGTCGGCCAAGGGCACGAGGGAGGAGCCCGGCAGGAACGTCAAGGCCAAAGCTAGCCTGAACCGGACCGTCCTCGACAACGCCCCGTACGAGCGGCAGCGCCAGCTCGCGTACAAGGCACCCAGATTTGGGTCAGAGCTGCGACTCGTTCGGCCGGCGTTCACAAGCCAGACATGCTCGGCGTGTGGGCTCCGTGACCCGAACTCACGGCCGGGCTGCGGCCGGCTGTTCGCCTGCACCGTCTGCGGCCATGTCGAGCATGCGGACCTGAACGCCGCACGAAACATCCACAATCTTGCCGCCGGGCAGGCGGTCCACAGCACGCGCAGTCACCCTCGGGCGGCGAGGCCATCGAGCCGGATGCGTGAACCACTCGGGAGTATCGCCTGAGCACTCGCGGGAATCCCCGCCCTTCAGGCAGGGGAGGATGTCAAAATGCCTGCGACCAGCGCGCGGGTGGGGAGGATGGCCAGGTGGCGCCACAGCAGCCGAAGACCATGAAGGAACGGGTGGAGGAGCTCCGCACCCGCAAGGAGCAGGCGCTGCACGCCGGCTCCCCCAAGGCGGTCGAGGTCCAGCACGACAAGGGCAAGCTCACCGCCCGCGAACGGATCGACGGCCTGCTCGACCCGGGCTCGTTCGTGGAGACCGACATGCTGGCCGTGCACCGGGCGACCGCCTTCGGCATGGACAAGCGGCGCATCCCCGGTGACGGGGTCGTCACCGGCTACGGCACCATCGGCGGACGCCGGGTCTGCCTGTTCTCCCAGGACTTCACCGTGTTCGGCGGCTCTCTCGGCGAGGTCATGGCCGAGAAGATCTGCAAGGTCATGGACCTGGCGCTGAAGATGGGGGTGCCCTGCATCGGCATCAACGACTCCGGCGGGGCCCGCATCCAGGAGGGCGTGGTCGCCCTGTCCGGCTACGCCGAGATCTTCTGGCGCAACGTCCAGGCCTCCGGGGTGGTCCCGCAGCTGTCGCTGATCATGGGCCCCTCGGCCGGCGGCGCCGTCTACTCCCCGGCCATCACCGACTTCGTGCTGATGGTCAAGGAGACCTCCTACATGTTCATCACCGGCCCGGACGTGGTGAAGACGGTCACCGGCGAGGACGTGACCTTCGAGGAGCTGGGCGGGGCCATGACCCACGCCACCAAGTCGGGCACGGCCCACTTCGCCGCCGAGGACGAGGACGAGTGCTTCGACCTGGCCCGGGAGCTGGTCGGGTTCCTGCCCCTCAACAACATGGAGGACCCGCCGCGGCGCCAGCCGACCGACGATCCCCGCCGGGAGGAGCAGGCCCTGGTCGACCTGGTCCCCGACCACCCCAACCAGCCCTACGACATCCGCGAGGTGGTCGCCCGGGTGGTCGACGACGGCGAGTTCCTGGAGATCCTCCAGGCCCACGCCGAGTCGATCGTGATCGGCCTGGCCCGCCTCAACGGCCGGCCGGTCGGGATCGTCGGCAACCAGCCGCTGCACCTGGCCGGCGTCCTCGACATCAACGCGTCGGTCAAGGGCGCCCGGTTCGTGCGCTTCTGCGACGCCTTCAACATCCCCATCATCAGCTTCGTCGACGTGCCCGGGTTCATGCCCGGCACCAGCCAGGAGTGGGGCGGCATCATCCGCCACGGGGCCAAGCTGCTGTACGCCTACGCCGAGGCGACCGTGCCCAAGCTGACCGTGATCACCCGCAAGGCCTACGGCGGCGCCTACGACGTGATGTCGTCCAAGCCGCTGCGGGCCGACATCAACTTCGCCTGGCCGACGGCCGAGATCGCGGTGATGGGGCCGCAGGGCGCGGTCAACATCATCTTCCGCAAGGAGATCGAGAAGGCCGACGACCCGGTGGCCCGCCGCGACGAGCTGGTGGCCGAGTACACCGAGCGCTTCGCCAACCCCTACATCGCCGCCGAGCGGGGCTACATCGACGAGGTGATCGAGCCCCAGGTGACCCGCCCGCGGCTCATCCAGGCCCTGGAGATGTGCGTGACCAAGCGCGAGATCCGCCCGCCCCGCAAGCACGGGAACATCCCCCTGTGAACGGCTTGGAGTCGGCCTCCGGCCGACGACCCATAGACTCCGACCGGCGGAGCCGGTCGGGCGACATCGAGGTCCTCCACACCCCCGACGGGCTGCGGTTCCAGCTGGTCAAGGGCGTCCCCGAGGGGGACGAGGCGGAGGTGCTGGCCGCCGCCATCGACCGGGTCGAGGCCTGGGACAAGAGCCAGGAGCTGGGGCCCTGGGTGGCCAACGCCCGGCCCGGCGTCGGGGTCCGGGCGTACGAGGCCGGGACCCGCTGGGGGGCCAGCCTCCGCTCGACCTGGGGCCGCGACCTCTAGCCGACCGGCGTGCCGGTCGGAGTCAGTTGCCGTCGGCCGGAGGCCGGCTCCACGCGGTCGTCTCTTCCCAGGCGGCCAGCGCCGTGCGGTAGCGGAGCTGGGCCATGCGGGGGTCGATCCGGCGGACGAGCTCGCGGCGGTCGTTCTCCGACAGGCCGCCCCAGGTGCCGTACGGCTCCCGGGTGGCGATGGCGTAGGCGGCGCACAGCTCCATGACCTTGCACGACCCGCAGATCTGCTTGGCCGCGGCCTCGCGGCGCTCCTTGCGTGGCCCCCGCTCCCCCTCGGGCGAGTAGAACAGGGTGGTGTCCACCTGCCGGCAGGCGGCTTCCATGTGCCAGGTCCAGAACTCCTCGAGGGTGGACGGCCAGGCCTGGATGGGGGCTTCGCTCACCTTGGCTCCGCTTCTTCCCGTACGTGTCCTCTCCCTGAACCTTCGCCCCCCGCCAGGTTGCGGTTGCACCACATGGCGTTCCGCAAACACTGTGCGCCCGGGTCCGGTTGCCTGCCCAGGTCGCGGCTGGGCTACGCTGTCCGCGACGCCCGGTCGGGCGTCCACCCCTTGCGAGGAGGCAGCCGCGTGGAGAAGGTGCTGGTCGCCAACCGGGGCGAGATCGCCGTGCGCGTGCTGCGCGCCTGCCGCGAGCTCGGCCTGGTGGCGGTGGCGGTCTACTCCGACGCCGACCGCGACGCCCTCCACGTCGAGGTGGCCGACGAGGCCTGGCACATCGGCGAGACCGCCCCGGCCAAGAGCTACCTGAACGTCGACGGGCTGGTCGAGGTGGCCCGCCGGGCCAGGGTCGACGCCGTCCACCCCGGCTACGGGTTCCTGGCCGAGAACGCCGCCTTCGCCCAGGCGGTGCTGGACGCCGGGCTGCGCTGGGTCGGGCCCAAGCCGGCCGCGATCGCCGCCATGGGCGACAAGGTCTCGGCCCGCCGGGTCGCCGAGCAGGCCAAGGCGCCGCTGGTCCCGGGCACGGTGGAGCCGCTGGCCGGCCCGGAGGCGGCGGTGGCCTTCGGCGACCGCCACGGCTACCCGCTGGCCCTCAAGGCGGCCTTCGGCGGCGGCGGCCGGGGCATGAAGGTGGTCCGCACGGCCGGCGACGTGGCCGCCGGGCTGGAGTCGGCCCGGCGCGAGTCCAAGGCCGCCTTCGGCCGCGACGAGATCTACGTCGAGCGCTACCTGGACGCCCCCCGCCACGTCGAGGCCCAGATCCTGGCCGACGGGCGCGGCGAGGTGGTGTTCCTGGGCGAGCGCGACTGCTCGCTCCAGCGCCGCCACCAGAAGCTGGTCGAGGAGGCCCCGGCCCCGGGCCTGCCCGAGGAGGTGCGGATGGCGCTGGGCAAGGCGGCCTGCGACATCGCCCGGACGGCCGACTACGAGAACGCCGGCACCATCGAGTTCCTCTACGAGCCGGCCACGGACCGGTTCCACTTCCTGGAGATGAACACCCGGCTCCAGGTCGAGCACCCGGTCACCGAGCTGACCGCCGGCATCGACCTGGTCCACGCCCAGCTCCGGGTGGCCGCCGGCGAGGGCATCCCGGCCGCCTACGAGGACGTCCAGGCCCGCGGGCACGCCATCGAGGTGCGGATCAACGCCGAGGACCCGGGGGCCGGGTTCATGCCGGCGCCCGGGCCGATCACCGGCTGGCGGGAGCCCTCCGGCCCGGGGGTGCGGGTCGACGCCGGCGTGCGGGCCGGCTTCACCGTCCCCCAGGCCTACGACTCGCTGCTGGCCAAGCTGATCGTCTGGGGCGAGGACCGCGACCAGGCCCGGCGGCGGATGCTCCGGGCCCTTGACGAGTTCCGGATCGAGGGCGTCCCCACCACCATCCCGTTCCACCGCCTGGCCATGACCGACCCGGCGTTCGTGGCCGGGGACGTCTCCACCGTCCTGGTCGAGCAGGGCATGGACCTGTCGTCGCTGGAGCCGACCATCCTCGACGGCGCCGAGCCGCCGACGGTCAAGCCGCCGCCCCGCCGGCTGGTCATCGAGCTGGAGGGCAAGCGCTTCGACGTCGACCTGTTCCCCCAGGAGCCGGTCAAGGTGCCGGAGCGGATCCGCACCCCCCGCTCCCCCGGGGCCCTGGAGCGGGCCCGGGCGGAGACGGGCGGGCCGGGCAAGGAGGTCGTCAAGACCCCCATGCAGGGCACGATCGTCAAGGTGCTGGTCGCCGAGGGCGACACCGTCAAGGCCGGCCAGACCCTGGTCGTCCTGGAGGCCATGAAGATGGAGAACCACGTCACCGCCCACCAGGCGGGCACCGTGGCCGGCCTGGAGGTCAGCGAGGGCCAGACGGTCCCGACCGGCGCCACCATCGCCGTCATCGAGGCGACCTAGGCCGCCGTGACCGGCGCCCCGTCGGTGGCCGAGTGGGCCCGGGCCAACCCGGCCGGCCGCGACGCCCTGCTCGCCCTGGCCGAGCGGGCGGTCGCCCTCCAGCCCGCCGCCGAGGCCGCCATCCAGCGCTGCCGGTCCGGCCCCGAGCAGGCCGCCCAGGCCCAGGACGCCGCCGCCGCCCGCGACGCCTACCACTCGCTCGCCGGTCACCTGCGCGCCCTCGGCCTGGAGGCGCCGGTCGCGGCCGAGGTCGCCGGGCTGCTCGACGGGCACCTGGAGGCGCTCGACCAGGCCCTGGGCGGCCGTGGCGTCGAGGGCCTGGGGCCGGTGGCCGGGCGGCTGGTCGGGGCCCGCGACCTGCTGCGGCGGACGGTGGCGATCGGGGGGCGGCCCGTGACCGACGTCACCCCCTCCGTTTGACAGCCCCGGATTCTCTGGTAGGACTGGCCCACCGATGCAGCTCGCCCGTTCCCTCCTTACGCTGCCCGCCGGCCGGGTCACCAAGTGGGTCGTGCTCGCCGCCTGGGTGGCGGTGGCGGCCCTGGTCGCCCCGTTCGCCGGCCAGCTCCAGTCGGTGCAGGAGAACGAGGCGGCCAGCTTCCTGCCCAGCAGTGCCGAGTCGACCAGGGCCCTGGAGCTGCAACGCCAGCTCCCCGGCGGCGACCGCCTGCCGGTGGTGGTGGTCTACCGGCGCGAGTCGGGCATCACCCCGGCCGACCGCCAGCTGGCCGCCGGCCACCAGCAAGCGCTCGCCCAGGGCCAGGAGGGGCCGCCGCCGGTGCCGTCCGAGGACGGCAGGGCGCTGCTGCTGGTGCTCTCCCTGCCCGCCGCCGACGCCGACGTCGTCATCGCAGAGATCGAGGGCATCCGCGAGACGGTCGGCCGGGGCGATGGCGACCTCCAGATCCGCGTGACCGGGCCGGGCGGGTTCCTGGCCGACACCGTCAGCGTGTTCGAGGACATCGACACCACCCTGCTGCTGGTCACCGTGGTCGTGGTCGCGGTGCTGCTGCTGCTCACCTACCGCAGCCCCCTGCTGTGGCTGATCCCCCTGCTGACCGTCGGCCTGGCCAACCAGGCGGCCACGGCCAGCGTGTACGGGCTGGTCAAGGGCTTCGGCCTGACCGTCGACGGCCAGAGCGCGGGCATCCTGACCGTGCTCGTGTTCGGGGCCGGGACCGACTACGCGCTGCTGCTGATCGCCCGCTACCGGGAGGAGCTGCGCCGCCACGACGACAAGCACGAGGCCATGGCCGTGGCCCTGGTCAACGCCGGCCCGGCCATCCTGGCCTCGGCGGCCACGGTCATCATCAGCCTCCTCTGCCTGCTCGCGGCCGACCTGGCCAACTACCGCAGCCTCGGCCCGGTCGGGGCCGTCGGCATCGCCTGCGCCCTGGTGGCCATGCTGACCCTGCTCCCGGCCGTGTTGGTGATCTTCGGGCGGCGGCTGTTCTGGCCGTTCGTCCCCGCCTTCGGCTCCGAGGTCCGCGAGGGCGCCGGCGTGTGGGCGCGGGTCGGCCGCTGGGTCGCCCGCCGGCCCCGGCCCGTCTGGCTCGGCACCACCGCGATCCTGGCCGTGCTCGCCCTCGGCCTGCTCACCCTGGACACCAACCTGCGCCAGGAGGACCAGTTCCCCGGCGAGCCCGACGCGGTCGCCGGCCAGCGGCTGATCGAGGCCAGCTACCCGTCCGGCACCGGCCAGCAGACCACCATCATCGGCGCCGCCAGCCCGGCCGAGCAGGTCCTGGCCGCGGCCCGCGGCACCGAGGGCGTGGCCGCGGTGGTCCCGGCCGGGCGGACGGCCGACCTGGTCCAGCTCCAGGCGACCCTGGACGCCGCCCCCGACTCCGAGGAGGAGCGGGCCACCATCGACCGGCTGCGCGACCGCGTCCACGCCGTCGAGGGCGCCGGTGCCGTGGTCGGCGGGCAGAGCGCCCAGAGCCTCGACCTGGCCAGGGCCTCGGCCCGCGACCGCAACGTCGTCATCCCCCTGGTCCTGCTGGTCGTGCTCGTCATCCTTGGCGTGCTGCTGCGGGCGGTGGTGGCGCCGCTGGTCCTGATCGCCACCGTGATCGTCTCGTTCGCGGCCGCCCTGGGGGCGAGCGCGTTCGCCTTCGACCGCCTCCTCGGGTTCGGGGGCGCCGACCCGTCGCTCGCCCTGCTGGCGTTCATCTTCCTGGTCGCGCTCGGGATCGACTACAACATCTTCCTGATGAGCCGGGTCCGGGAGGAGTCCGAGCGCCTCGGCACGCACGAGGGCACCCTCAGGGGCCTGGCCGTCACCGGCGGGGTCATCACCTCGGCCGGGATCGTGCTCGCGGCCACCTTCTCGGTCCTGGCCGTGCTGCCGTTCGTGCCCCTGATCGAGATCGGCATCGTGGTCGCCTTCGGCGTCCTGCTCGACACCCTGGTCGTCCGCTCGATCCTCGTGCCCGCCCTGACCCTCGACATCGGCCCCCGCATCTGGTGGCCGAGCAAGCTGGCGGCCGCGCGTCAGCCGTCGGCCGACGAGGTCTTGGACGACTCCTCGATCCGGGCCCGGAGCCGCTCCAGCTCCGACTGAAGCCGCTCCAGCTCGTCGTCCAGGTAGTCGCGGGTCGGCATCTCGCCAAGGGCCAGGCGGATCGCGGCCAGCTCCCGGGCCAGGTACTCGGTGTCGGCCTGGGTGCGGCCGCTGGTCCGGCGGTCACGCTCGGTCTCCTGGCGGTCCCGCTCCGCCTGGCGGTTCTGGGCGAGCAGGATCAGCGGGGCCGCGTACGACGCCTGCAGCGACAGGGCCAGGGTGAGCAGGATGAACGGGTACGGGTCGAAGGCGGCCTCGCGGTTGCGGAACAGCACGTTCCAGGCGACCCAGAGCGACACCACCGCCGTCTGGAACACCAGGTAGCGGCCGGTGCCGAGGAACCGGGCGATGGCCTCGGAGAAGCGCCCGAACGCCTCCGGGTCGTAGTGGGGCTGGAGCTGGAGCCGGGCCGGCTGGCGCGGCGCCCCCAGCGACCAGGCGCGCCGGTCCCGGCCCGGCCGGACCCTCACCGGACCGCTCCCGCGCCCCGCCGCCAGGCCTCGGGCAGCAGGTGGTCGAGCACGTCGTCGATCGACACCGCCCCCAGCAGGCGGCCCTGGGGGTCGCAGACCGGGGCGGCCAGCAGGTCGTAGGTGGCCAGGTACTCGGCCACCCGGCGGGTCGGCTCCTCCGGGGCGATGCAGTCCAGGTCGGTGTCGACGCAGGACCCCAGCTCCTCGCCGGGCGGCTCCCGCAGCAACCGCTGCAGGTAGGCGACGCCCAGGTAGCGGCCGGTCGGGGTCTGGGTCGGGGGCCGGACCACGAATACCTGGGCGGCCAGGGCGGGCGGCAGGTCGGGGTCGCGCACCCGGGCCAGGGCCTCGGCCACGGTGTCGGCGGCCCGCATGATCACCGGCTCGGTGGTCATCAGCCCCCCGGCCGTCTCCTCGTCGTAGACCAGCAGCCGCCGGACCGGCTCGGCCTCGTCGGGCACCATCATGGCCAGCAGCCGGGCCCGGTCGGCCTCGGACAGCTCGCCCAGCAGGTCGGCGGCGTCGTCGGGGTCCATGGCCTCGAGCACGTCGGCCGCCCGCTCGTCGCCCAGCCCGGCCAGCAGGACCGCCTGGAGCTCCTCGGGCAGCTCCTCCATGGCCTCGGCCAGCCGGTCGTCGTCCAGCCCGGCCACCACCTCCTGCCGGGAATGGACGGGCAGGGCCTGGAGGGCGGCGGCCAGGTCGGCCGGGCGCAGGTTGGCCAGGGCGGCCACCCGCCGCTCGGCCGTCTCGGCCGGCTCCAGCCCGGCCACCTGCTCCCAGGGCAGCCGCAGGTGCTTGGCCCGCCGCCACGGCCGCAGCCCCCCGCCCGGCTCGAGCACGTCCAGCGCGGTCACCACCCACTCCTCCCGCACCCTGCCGATGGCCACGTCGTTCAGCCGCAGCTGCCGGCCCGTCTCCCGGTGCCGCACCCGGGCGTCCAGCAGCTCCCCGATGACCAGGGTCTCCCCCTCCCGCTGCTCGAACGGCCGCAGGTTGACGCTCCCGGTGGAGAGGGTCGCCCCGCTCTCGTCCAGCTCCCGGACCCGCCCCACCCCGAGGAAGATGGGCCGCCGCTGCACCATCACCGTGAACCCCAGCACCGGCGGCGGCGCCCCCGACTCCCGCCGGGCGATGACCACGTCGGCGATCCGCCCGATGGTCTCCCCGGTGGGCGCCAGCACCGGCAACCGCGCCAACCGCGAGACGAACAGCTGCTCGCTCCCTGCGGCCACGGCTCACCTCGCGTTGAAGTACTTGGCCTCTGGGTGGTGGACGATGATGGCCGAGGTCGACTGCTCGGGGTGGAGCTGGAACTCCTCGGAGAGCTCGACACCGATGCGCTCGGGCTGGAGCAGCTCGAACAGCTTGGTCTGCTCCTCGAGGTCGGGGCAGGCCGGGTAGCCGAAGGAGTAGCGGGAGCCGCGGTAGCCCTGGTCGAACAGGTCCTCCATGTCGGCGGCGTCGTCGCCGGCGATGCCCAGCTCCTGGCGGACCCGCTGGTGCCAGTACTCGGCCAGGGCCTCGGCCATCTCGACCGTGACGCCGTGCAGCTCCAGGTACTCGCGGTAGCGGTTGTCGGCGAACAGCTCGGCCGTCGCCTCCGAGGCGGCCAGGCCCATGGTGACGACGTGCATGCCGATCACGTCGGGCTCGCCCGACCCGATCGGCCGGAAGAAGTCGGCGATGCAGAGCCGCCGGTCGCGGCGCTGGCGGGGGAAGGTGAAGCGGACCCGCTCGCGGCCGTCGCCGTCCCAGACGACCACGTCGTTGCCGTCGCCGTTGCAGGGGAAGTAGCCGTAGACGACGGCCGGGCGCAGGATCTGGGTGGCGATGGCCTCGTCCAGCAGGGCCCGCAGGCGGGGCCGGGCCTCCGTCTCCAGGGTGTGACGCCAGCCCTCCTTGCCGCCGACCGGGCGCAGCTGCCACTGGCCCCGGAACAGGGCCGACTCGTTCAGGTACGGCACCAGGTCGCGGACGGGGATGCCCTTGACCACCCGGGCCTCGCCCAGGAAGGGCGCCGTGGGCACGGGCACGTCGGTGGCCACCTCGGAGCGGGCCAGCTCGTCGGTGCCGGGCGGCGCCGGAGCCGGGCCGCGCGGCCTGGCCGGCGCCACCCGGGGCGCCCGCACCGGCTCCTTCTCGACCTCGATGCCCTGCTCGCGCTCGGAGCGGAGCTGGTCCATGACCCGCAGCCCGGCGAAGGCGTCGCGGCAGTAGAACACCCGGCCCTTGTAGAGCTGGCGCAGGTCGCCCTCGACGTAGGTGCGGTTCAGGGCCGCCCCGCCCAGCAGCACCGGATAGGACTCCAGGCCGCGGGCGTTCAGCTCCTCCAGGTTGTCGCGCATCACGATGGTCGACTTGACCAGCAGCCCGGACATGCCGATGGCGTCGGCCCCCACCTCCTCGGCCTTCTCGATGATGGTCGCGATCGGCTGCTTGATGCCGATGTTGTGGACCGTGTAGCCGTTGTTGGTGAGGATGATGTCGACCAGGTTCTTGCCGATGTCGTGGACGTCGCCCTTGACGGTGGCCAGCACCACCCGGCCCTTGCCGCCCTGGTCGGCCTTTTCCATGTGCGGCTCCAGCACGGCCACGGCCGCCTTCATGACCTCGGCCGACTGGAGCACGAACGGCAGCTGCATCTCGCCCGCGCCGAACAGGTCCCCGACCGTCTTCATCCCGGCCAGCAGGACCTCGTTGATGATCTCCAGGGGGCTGCGGGCCTGCATGGCCTCGGCCAGGTCGTCCTCCAGGCCCTCGCGGACCCCGTCGACGATGCGGCGCTGGAGGCGCTCGTCGATCGGCAGGGCGGCCAGGTCCTCGGCGCTGGCCGCCTTGGCCACCTCCTTGCCCTCGAACAGGGCCATGAACCGCTGCAGCGGGTCGTAGCCCTCGCGACGCCGGTCGTAGATCAGGTCGAGGGCGACCTGGCGCTGCTCGTCGTCGATCCGGTGCATGGGCAGGATCCGGGCCGGGGCGACGATCGCCGAGTCCAGCCCGGCCTCCCGGGCCTCGTGCAGGAACACCGAGTTGAGCACCTGCCGGGCCGCCGGGGCCAGGCCGAAGGAGACGTTGGAGACGCCAAGGATGGTCCGGACCCCGGGCAGCTCGGCCTTGATCCGCCGGATCGCCTCCAGGGTGGCCACGGCGTCGCCGCGCAGGTCCTCCTGGCCCGACCCGAGCGGGAAGGTCAGGGCGTCGAACACCAGGTCCTCGGCGGCCAGGCCGTGCTTGTCGACGGCCAGGTCGTGGATCCGGTGGGCGATGCGCAGCTTCCAGTCGACGTCGCGGGCCTGGCCCTCCTCGTCGATCAGCAGGGCGACCAGGGCGGCCCCGTACTGCCTGGCCATCGGGCAGACGGCGTCCATGCGGGCCTCGCCGTCCTCCAGGTTGATCGAGTTGATGATGGCCCGGCCGCCGAGGCGCTTGAGTCCGGCCTCGAGCACGTCGGCCTGGGTCGAGTCGAGCATGATGGGCACGGTCGACTGCTGGGCCAGGCGGGCGGTCAGGACGTCCATGTCGGGCACGCCGTCGCGGCCCACGTAGTCGACGCAGACGTCCAGGACGTGGGCCCCCTCGCGGATCTGCTCCTTGGCGACGCCGACCATGCCGTCCAGGTCGCCGTCGAGCATCAGGTCACGGAACTTTCGCGACCCGTTGGCGTTGCAGCGCTCCCCCACCGTCAGGTAGGTGGTGTCCTGGTCGAGCGGGACCGACTGGTAGAGGCTGGACAGGCTGGGCTCGTGCAGCGGCTCGCGGGGGACGGGGGCGCGCCCGCCCAGGGCCTCCACCACCTGGCGGATGTGCTCGGGGGTGGTGCCGCAGCAGCCGCCGACGATGCCGAGCCCGAACTCGGCCGCGAAGCGGGTGTGGGCCTCGGCCAGCTCCTCCGGGGTCAGCGGGTACCAGGGCTTGCCGTCGCGCAGCTCGGGCAGCCCGGCGTTGGGCAGGCACGACAGCGGCGTGCGGGCATGCTGGGCCAGGTAGCGCAGGTGCTCGCCCATCTCGGCCGGGCCGGTGGCGCAGTTCATCCCGATCACGTCGACCCCGAGCGGCTCGATCGCGGTCAGGGCGGCGGCGATGTCCGACCCGAGCAGCATCTGGCCGGTCGTCTCCACCGTCACCTGGGTGATCAGCGGGACCTTCTTGTTGGCTCGCCTCATGCCGGCGAACGCCCCCGCCACCGCCGCCTTGACCTGGAGGAGGTCCTGGCAGGTCTCGATCAGCAGCAGGTCGGCCCCGCCCTCCAGCAGCCCGAACGCCTGGTCGCCGTAGGTGCCGGCGAGCACGTCGTAGGTGGTGTGGCCGAGGGTCGGCAGCTTGGTCCCGGGCCCGATCGACCCGGCCACCCAGCGGGGCCGCCCGTCGGCCTGGAACCCGTCGGCCACCTCCCGGGCCAGCTCGGCGGCCAGCTTGTTCAGCGGGACCACCTGGTCGGCGATGTCGTACTCGGCCAGCACGATCGCCGACGACCCGAACGAGTTGGTCTCCACCGCGTCCGCCCCGGCCTGGAAGTAGGCGGCATGGATGTCCCTGACCACGTCGGGCCGGGTCACGCAGAGGATCTCGCTGCACCCCTCCTTGCCCTGGTAGTCGTCCAGCGACAACCCGGCGTTCTGCAGCATCGTCCCCATGGCGCCGTCGAAGACGAGGACGCGCTCACGCAACGCCCCCATGAAATCCCGGTTCATAAAGTCAAGCGTAGCCGATGCCGTTACCGTGGTGCCGTGGACACGCACGAAGCCCCTCAGCCGCCCCGGGACACGGTGGGTCCCGAGGCCCCGCCGGTTCCGGGTCCGGCGGGTCCGGGCGCGGTGGGTCCCGAGGTCCCGCCCGTTCCGGACGCGGTGGGTCCCGGGGCGCCGCGCGTTCCGGACGAGGTGGGTCCGGGGAGCCCGCCGGCCCGGGATGCGGCGGGTCCGGTGTTCCCGCCTGACCGGGACCGCGCGGGCCGGCACGGCGCCGAGGCGGCTGTGGACAGCCGCGAGCACCTGGCGCCGCTCTCGGCTAGCTTCCCCCTCCGGGGGCCCCGGCATCCGGAGGCCGCGAACCAGGCCGCCTCGCCCCCCTCGCCCGCCCCTCCCGCCCAGCCCCTGGCTCCCGCCCCTCCCCCTCCGCCCCCGCCCGCCCTGCCCGGACGGGACGTGCTGCGGAACGAGGTCGCGCTGGTGCTGGCCCTGTCGCTGGCGGCGTCGGCCCTGTACGCGATCGTCGACATCCTCTCGGCGCCCATCCGCGGGGTCGAGGCGCCCCTGTTCGCCGACGTCGGACTCGTCTACCAGCTGCTCAACCTGGCCACCTCGATCGTGCCGGTCCTGCTGGTCCTCCACTTCCTCCACCGCGACGGCGAGTCGGCGGCCAGCATCGGCCTGGACGCCACCCGCCCCTGGTCCGACCTGCGCTGGGGGGTCGGCCTGGCCGCCCTGGTCGGCGCCGTCGGCATCGGCATCTACATCCTGGCCGTCGGCCTCGGCGTCAACCGCACCGTGGTCCCGATCCCACCCACCGGCCACTGGTGGACGATCCCGGTGCTGCTGCTGGCCGCCGCCCGCAGCGGCCTGCTCGAAGAGGTGATCGTCTGCGGCTACCTGCTGCGCCGCCTCGACCAGCTCGGCTGGTCACCCGGCAAGGCCCTCTGGTCCAGCGCCCTCCTCCGCGGCGCCTACCACCTCTACCAGGGCTTCGGCGGCTTCCTCGGCAACCTCGCCCTCGGCCTGTTCTTCGGCCGCCTCTACCAGCTCCGCGGCCGCACCACCCCCCTGGTCATCGCCCACTTCCTGATCGACGCCGCCGCCGGCCTCGGCTACCTTGCCCTCCGCGGCCATGTCTGGTGGCTCCCGGGGTAGGTCTTCCAGGCTTGGTCTCCCGTCTTGTCCACAGATGCGGGTGGGGGGTCGTTCCGGTTCGTCGTGAGTGCCCATTCCTCTCCGAAAGGAGGGATGCCGACGGACCTGACCGAGGCGCAACTGCGGCGCGCCGAGAACCGCCGTCGGCTGCACGAGGAGGTCGAGCGGAAGCAGGCAGGAGGTTCCAGAACGGCGCCGAGGCGTTGCAGGCGCTTCGCGCAGGTCGCCTCCCGGCCGGAGAGAGCAGGCTTCCCCTTCTGACCCTCAACCGGAAGGACTTCGCCGGGCACGACGGGCTGGTGCTCCTCGGCGTCTGAGTGCGACGCCGCCGACCGGCGGGTAACCAACCCGAGCATTGCGCCTCCGGCGGGCGGGCCAGGAGAATGCCGGCATGGCGGAGCGGCGTGGCTGGATCCCGATGGAGGACGGGGTGCGGCTTGCGGTCAGCCTGTTCCTGCCGGAGGGGGCGGAGGAGGGACGGGCGGCGCCGGTGGTGCTGGAGGCGCTGCCGTACCGCAAGGACGACGCGACGGCGTCGTACCGGCCGGAGTACGAGCGGCTGTGCGCCGAGTACGGGTACGCGGTGGCCCGGGTGGACCTGCGGGGGACGGGGTCGTCGGAGGGGGTGGCGACCGACGAGTACCCGGCGAGGGAGCAGGCCGACCTGTGCCAGGTGATCGGGTGGCTGGCCGACCAGCCATGGTCGACCGGGTCGGTCGGGATGTACGGGACCAGCTACTCGGGGTTCAACTCGCTCCAGGTCGCGGCCGAGCGGCCACCGGCCCTGAAGGCGATCGTCGCCATCTACGCCAGCGACGACCGCTACACCGACGACGTGCACTACACCGGCGGTGCGGTCAAGCTGCTCGACCTGGTCGACTACCCGCTGTACATGGTCGCCCTGAACGCGCTGCCGCCGGTCCCCTCGGTCGCCGGGGCGGGCTGGCGGGAGCGGTGGCGGGAGCGGGTCGAGGGCCTGGAGCCGTGGCTGCTGCGCTGGCTCGAGGAGCAGCCCGACGGGCCCTACTGGCGCCAGGGGTCGCTGCGGCCGGCCTACGAGCGGATCGCCTGCCCGACGATGCTGGTGGCCGGCTGGGCCGACGGCTACCGCAACGCCACCTTCCGGGTGCTGGAGGCCCTGAAGGGGCCGACCCGGCTGCTGTTCGGGCCGTGGAGCCACATGGCCACCGACACCTCCCTGCCCGGGCCCCGGATCGACCTGGTCCCGGAGATGGTCCGCTGGTGGGACCGCTGGCTGCGGGACCGGCCCAACGGGGTCGACGAGGCCCCGCCGGTGACGGTGTTCGTCCGCCACGCGACCCGGCCCGCTCCCGACCTGGACGAGCACCTCGGCGTCTGGCGCGACGAGCCCGCCTGGCCACCCGAGCGCGCGACCACGCTGCCGCTCCCCCTGTCCGGCGCCGCCGCGCCGGCCGGCGAAGGGGTCGACCGCCTGGAGGTGCGGGGCGACGTGGGCAGCGCGGCCTGGATCAGCTGCGCCGGGCACCTGCCGTTCGGGCAGCCGGGGGACCAGCGGGAGGACGACGGCTGGTCGCTGGTCTACGACTGGCCGCTGGAGCGGGAACTGGAGGTCCTCGGCCACCCGCGGCTGGCGGTCCGGGTCGGGGCGTCGGCGCCGGTGGCGTTCCTGTCGGCCAAGCTGTGCGACGTGTTCCCCGACGGGACCTCGGCCCTGGTGGCGCGCGGGTTCCTCAACCTGACCCAGCGGCGGTCACGGACCGACCCGGAGCCGATGCGCCCGGGCGAGGTCGAGGCGGTCGAGCTGGAGCTGGACGCGACCTCGTGGGTGTTCCCGGCCGGGCACCGGCTGCGGCTGTCGCTGGCCGGGTCGGACTGGCCCAACCTGGTGCCGCCGCCGGCGCCGGTGACCCTGACGGTCGAACGGGACGGGTCGGTCCTCACCCTGCCGGTGCTCGACGGACCGAGCCCCTGTCGGCCACCTTCACTCCCCCCTCCCCGACCGACCGGGACCGGGGCCGGAAACCCCCGGCTCGCCGGCGGCCGGGCCATGAGCCCACCGGACCCACCGACCCGGTGGCGGGTGGTGCGGGACGTGCTCGGGCGGGCCAGCGAGGCCGAGATCGACCACGGCGGCCGCAGCGAGCTGCCGGACGGGGCGGTGCTGGTCGAGCGCTACCGCGGGACGGTCGGGGCCACGGAGCGGCCGGGGGCGAGCTGGGCCCGCGGGTCGGCCGACTACCGCATCGCGTGGCCGGAGGCGACCGTGGCCACCAGCGCCCGGCTCGACCTCCGCGGCGACGCCGAGGCGTTCGAGGTCCGGCTCGACCTGGAGGCTCGCGAGGGTGACGAGCTCCGCTGGGCCCGCAGCTGGCACCGCCGCATCCCCCGCCACCTCGGCTGACCGTCCCGGCCCGCCGCAGGACCGCGTCCCCTCCCGGCTGGGCCGTTGTCGGCTGAACGAAGGATTGACCCCCCGTTCAGCTTCTGTCCATGATCGCGTATGCGCCACCGTCGGTCCTGGTTCGTCCCCCCGGTACTGCTGCTGGCCGCGGTGGTCGCCGCCGTCGGCCTGGCCCCAGGGCTGGCCGTCGCCCAGGAGGAGGACGGCCGGCTGACCGTAGGGCGGCTGCACCTCGACCCGTGCGAGGAGCTCGAGGGCGTCTGGTGCGGGAACCTCCCGGTGCCGTTCGACCGCGCCGACCCGGCCGCCGGGACCATCCCGATCAACTTCGAGTGGTACCCGGCCGAGGAGGCGGCCGCCGGCACGATCGTGGCCATGGAGGGCGGCCCCGGCTACCCCAGCACCGGCAGCCGCGACTACTACCTCGAGCTGGTCGGCGGCCTGCAGCGCACCCGTAACCTGCTGCTGGTCGACAACCGCGGCACCGGCGCCTCGGACCTGATCAACTGCCGGCCGCTGCAGGGCTGGCACCTCGCCCTCGGCGACGAGGAGTACGACCGGCGCCTGGCCGCCTGCGGCGAACAGCTCAACACCGCCCGGCGGCTCCCGGGCGGCGGCTTCGTGCACGGCAGCGACCTGTACGGCACCGGCGACGCCGCCCGCGACCTGGCCGACGTCCTCACCGCCCTGGAGACCGGGCCGGTCGACCTGTACGGCGACTCCTACGGCAGCTACTTCGGCCAGGCCTTCGCCGCCCGCTACCCGCGGATGCTGCGGTCCCTGACCCTGGACGCCACCTGGCCGGTGCTCGGCAGCGACCCCTTCTCCATCTCCACCATCGAGACGGCCCGGATCGCCTTCGACCTGGCCTGCCGGCGCAGCGTGGCCTGCGCGCTGGCCGCGCCCGGGTCGTCGACGGCCCGGATCGGCGCCCTGGCCGAGCGGCTGCGCCGCGCCCCGGTCGTCGGCACGACCCGCGAGCCGGGGAGCGCCCCGTCCACCTGGCGGGTCGACGTCGGCGTGCTGCTCGCGCTGGTCAACAACGCCGGCTCCGACGCCGGGGTCTACCGGGAGCTGGACGCGGCCGCCCGGGCGGTGCTGGAGCGCCGCGACGGCGTCCCCCTGCTGCGGCTGGCCGCCAAGTCGCTCTACACCGACGACGGCGGGCCGGTGCGGGAGTGGTCGGCCGGCCAGTACAGCGCGATCGGCTGCACCGACTACCCGCAGGCGTTCGACATGCGGGCGCCACCGGCGGTCCGGCGGGCCCAGTACCAGGCCGCCGTCGCCGGCCTGCCCGACGACGTGTACGCGCCGTTCACCGTCGAGGAGTGGACGACCTCGCCGGTGGCCGAGTTCGACGACTGCGTCAACTGGCCTTCGCCGGTGCGCTCCGACCCGCCCACCACCAGCCGGCCGCCGCTGGTCCCGCCGACCCTGCCCGTGCTGGTGCTGTCGGGCGGGCTCGACACCCTGACCACCTGGACCGACGGCGCCATCGTGGCCGAGCAACTGGGCCCGTCGGCCCGCTGGGTCAAGGTCGAGAACACCATCCACGTGACCGCGCTGGCCGACCCCTACGGCTGCGCCAGCGGGCTCGTCCGCCAGTTCATCCGCCACCCGGAGCGGCTGCACGCCATGGACGTGTCCTGCGCCAGCCGCATCCCCGAGGTCCGCGTGGTCGGCGAGTTCCCGCGGCGGCTGTCCGGGGCCACCCCGGCGACGCCCGCCAAGGGCAACGACGCCGAGGCGACCGGGCTGCGGCTGGCCACCGTCGGGGCGGCCGCGGTCGGCGACGCCATCGCCCAGTGGTGGTACCTGCCCGGGTCGCGCGGCCACGGGCTCCGCGGCGGCTGGTTCACCGTCGAGGGGGACACCAGCGTCAAGTTCGACCTGCACAAGGTCCGCTTCGTCGCCGACACGGTCGTCGACGGCCAGGCCACCTGGAACACCGGCAGCGGCCAGGTCCGCGCCCGGGTCGTCGTCAAGGGCCCGGGCGGCGCCACCGCCACCCTCCGCATGCGCTGGGACGACCTGGCCCGCCACCCCCGCGCCACCGTCACCGGCCACATCGGGTCGGGCACCCGCCTGGCCGCCACCCTTCCGGCCCCCTGACCGCCGCCAGACGACGGTCGAGCGGGCCGGGTAAGGGCGCCGGGGTTCCGGTTGGGGTAGGGCGTGGGTCGGGCAAGGCAGGGAGGGGTTGTGGGCGAGCCGAAGCACCCGCAGCTCCGGGTCGGCTACGCTCCCCCACCGGGGGACCCGGCACAGGACCGGGTGGGTGAAGCGTGGCTCCCGGTGGGGAAGGCGCGGGCCGCGCCGGCGAGGGGTTCGAGACCGGGGCGATGACGTACGGGGCGAGCTCGGAACGCGGCTCCGGACCCGGACCCATCACGCCGGACGGGTGTGCGGTGGAGCTGTACGCGCTGCTGCCGCCGATGGGCGAACCCGAGGTCGTGCATGCCGCGATCCCCGCCGGAGCCTCGATCCTGGAGCTGGGGGCCGGGGCCGGCCGGATGACCCACCGGCTGGTGGAGCTCGGCCATCCGGTGGTGGCGGTGGACGAGTCGCCGGAGATGCTGGAGCGCATCCATGGAGCCGCGCCGGGAACCCCGGCGGAAGCGCGACCGACCGGGGCGGCCGAGGCCGGGGTGGAGACCGTCCAGGCCCGGATCCAGGACCTCGACCTCAATCGCCGCTTCGACGCCGTGCTGCTGGCCTCGTTCCTGGTCAACACGCCCGACGACGATCTGCGGCACCGGTTCCTGGCGGCGTGCCGGAACCACCTGGGAGACGGCGGCTGCGTGCTCGTGCAGCGCCACCGGCCGGGGTGGTTTGACGAGGCGACCGAGGAGGAGCGCACCAGCGGCGGGGTCACCTTCCGGCTGCGCGACCTGCGGCGGCCGGGGCCCGGCCTGCTCGCGGCCACCGCCGAGTACCAGGTCGGGGAGCGGGTGTGGACGCACGCGTTCACGGCCCGGCGGCTCGACGACGGCGCGCTGGTGGCCGCCCTGGCCGAGGCCGGGTTGGCCGTCGACGCCTACCTGACCGGCGACGGCTCCTGGGTCAGGGCGGTCCCGGCGTCGCGCGGGGACGCGCTCGGGCGCTGGCCCAGGTAGGCCCGGGCGATCATCGTCACCACGTGGTAGACGGCGTCCTCGGCCGGGGCGAGCGGACCCGGCTGGAAATGGGGTGAGGCCATGCCCCGCTGCACCGACTCGCATGCCGCCCAGTCCTGGCGGTTGGTCCGGTCCCAGAAGTCGACCGCGTACGCCGGGTCGAAGCCGGGCCGCTCGGCCGCCTCGGGCGGGAAGTACCAGGTGCAGACCACGTGGCTGAGGTCGGGGCCGAGCGGCTCCACCAGGTGGGTCATCAGGTAGTCGGGGTGGAGGCTGAGCAGGAGGTTCGGGAACAGCCCGAGGTAGGCGACGGTCCGCAGCCGCTCGTCGTCCAGCCCCGGCATGGGGACGCCGTCGCTGTGGCCGTCCAGCGACATGGTGACGGCATGGTCCTTCAGGTCCATGGTGCCGCCGACCCAGGCGCCGTCGAGCTCGAAGTTGTCGCCGCTGGCGGGCGGGCTGACCTGGCAGAGCTCGGGGTGGATGAGCGGGCAGTGGTAGCACTCGTGGTAGTTCTCGAGGATGACCTTCCAGTTGCAGGCCAGGTCGTACTCATGGGTGGCCAGGGGGACCAGCCGCTCCGGGCGGTAGGGGGCGACCAGCTGGTCAAGGGCCCCGACATGCTCGGCGAACGGCGGGGCGTCGCCCGACCCGTTGACGAACAGGAACCCGTGCCAGCTCTCCAGCGGCAGCTCGACCAGCCCGTGCTCGGCCGGGCGGAAGTCGCCGTGGTCGCGGAACCCGGGGGCGGCCCGCAGGGCCCCGTCCAGGTCGTAGGTCCAGGCGTGGTAGGGGCAGAGGACGGTCCGCCTGTTGGTCCGTTCGCCAACGCCGAGCAGCTCGTGGCCCCGGTGGCGGCAGGTGTTGGCGAACGCCCGCATCCGCCCGTCGGTCCCGCGGGCCAGCAGCACCCCGGCCCCGCCGACCTTGACCGCCCGCTGGGCCCCCGTGCCCGCGAGGTCGCCCTCGCGGCCCACGCAGGTCCAGGACCCGGCGAAGAAGCGCTCCTGCTCGAAGGCGAACACCCGCGGCGAGACATAGGCGTCCCGCGGGAGCATGCGGCTCTGGCCGAACGGCCGCAGGGTCGGCTCGAGGTCGGCCGGGTCGAAGGGCGGAGCGGTGGCGTCCAGCATGGTCGGACCTCCAACCTACTTCAACTGACTCTTCAGTCAGTATAAGCCGGGGCGGGCCTCGGGAACCAGCCGGAGGCGGATACACTGCGGCGGTGGCGCGGATCAAGGCGGACGTCCGCCGGGAGGAGATCCTCAAGGCGACCTGCCGTGAGGTGATCGCCCGCGGGTTCGCGAGCACCCGGGTGGGGGACGTGGCGGCCGCCCTCGGGGTGTCGACCGGGCTGGTGTTCTACCACTTCTCCAAGAAGGAGACCCTGCTCGGGGAGGCGTTCCGCTACGCCGCCGGCGAGGACCTGGACCGGCTGTCGGCAACGGCCGCCGGTGACGGCAGCGCCGCCCAGCGGCTGGACCGGATCCTGCGGCTGTACTCCCCCGCCGGCTCCTCGGAGGCGTGGCTGCTCTGGATCGACGCCTGGGGCCAGGCCCTGCGCAGCCCCGAGCTGGCCGAGGTGTCGCGCCAGCTCGACCTGCGCTGGAAGCAGACCCTGGCCGCGGTGATCCGCGAGGGGGTGGCGGCCGGCGAGTTCACCTGCCCCGACCCCGACGCCGCCGCCTGGCGGCTCACCGCCCTGCTCGACGGGCTCGGGGTCCAGGTCACGGTCCACGGCAGCGTCCCCGACGCCCGCCTGGTCGACTGGGTCCGGGCGGCCGCCGCCGCCGAGCTGGCCGTCGACCCGTCGGTTCTGGCCGGCGACGGCCGCACCTGACCGGCGTCCGTCGCACCGGCGCGGGCGGATCCGGAGAGGCACCCGACCCGAGGAGGGACGATCATGGCCGTCGGAGTCCAGGTCACCTTCGACGCGGCCGACCCGGAGGCTCTGGCCGCCTTCTGGGGGGAGACGCTCGGCTACGTCGAGCAGGACCCTCCCGAGGGGTTCGGCAGCTGGGAGGCGTGGGCCGTGGCCAACGACGTGCCCCGCGAGCGGTGGGGCGACTTCGCCGCCCGGGTCGACCCCGACGGCGCCGGGCCGCGGCTGTTCTTCCAGCGCGTGCCCGAGCCCAAGACGGCCAAGAACCGGGTCCACCTGGACCTGGCCGTCGGCGGCGGCCGCGGCACCCCGCCCGAGGAGTCGCGCCGCAACATCGCCGCCGCCGTCGAGCGGGCCGTCGCGGCCGGCGCGACCAAGGTCCGGGAGGTCGACGAGCGTGACGAGTACTGGGTCGTCCTCCAGGACCCCGAGGGCAACGAGTTCTGCATGCACTGACCGGCCGACCGCCCCGGGCCAAGGCTCAGACCAGGTAGTTCGCCTCGGGCCGGGCGCTGGTGAGGGACGGGCGGTCGAGGGCGAACGGCCCGATGTCGACGTCGGTGCCGTCGTGCAGGGCCAGATCGGCCAGGACCCTGCCCACCAGGGGGGCGAACTTGAAGCCGTGGGCGGTGCCGAGGGCGACCAGGACGCGGTCGTGGCCGGGGAGGGGGCCGAGGACGAGGTCGCGGTCCGGGGTGAGGGTGTACAGGCAGGTCGCGGTGCGGGCGTGGGCGCCGGCGGCGGCGGGGAGGCGGGCGCGCAGGAACCCGGCCAGGCGGTCGGAGGCGGCCGGGTCGGGGTCGAAGGAGCGGGTGGTGGCCGTGACCTGGTGGCCGCCGACGTCCTGGGCGGCCTTGAGGTCGGCGCCGGGCCAGACCGGGAAGCCGTAGAAGCTGGGGTCGTCCATCCAGATCCAGACCGGGAAGCGGCCGACGGCGAAGGCGGCCGGGTCGGCCGGGCGGTAGTAGCTGAACTGCTCCTGGGTGACGACCAGGGGGAGGCCGGCGCCGAGCTGGGCGAGCAGGTCGCCGGTCCAGGCGTCGGCGCAGAGCAGCAGGCGGCCGGCCCGGTAGGTGGCGTCGGCCGTGGCCACCTCGACCGAGCCGCCGAGGTCGCGGACGGCCGTCACCGGGGTGCGGTCGCGCAGGGTGGCGCCGTAGCCGGCGGCAAGGCGCTGCATGAGCCGGGTGCCGCGGGCGGCCGGGACCATGCCGGCGTCGGCCTGCCAGAGCCCGCCCACGCCGTCGTCCAGCCGGAAGGCCGGCCAGCGGCGCATCACCTCGTCGGCGTCCAGCCACTGGTAGGGCACGCCGCAGGCCTCCAGGCTGCCCCGGTAGGGGCCGGGCGGGATGGCCGACCCGGGCGGGAACAGGTCGAGGCCGCCGGTGGTCACCACCAGCCGCTCCTCCGCCTCCCACTCCAGCTCCGCCCAGGCCCGGTAGGCCAGGCCGGCCAGGCGCACGTAGCCGGGGGTGTGGTAGGAGCGGCGGATGATGCGGGCGTGGTCGTGGGAGGCACCCCGGTGGTGTCCGAGCTCGAACTGCTCCAGCCCCAGCACCCGAGCCCCCGACCTGGCCAGCACCCAGGCGGCGGCGCTCCCCAGCGCCCCCAGCCCGACCACCACCGCGTCGTACAACGGCCCAGCCGGTCGGGGGCGCGGCGCCCAGGCCGGCCCGTTGCGCCCGGCAGGACCCGTCACCCCTCCTCTCCCAGCCGGTCCAGGACGTAGCGGCGGATGTCGAGGCTGGGCTCCTCCATGGGGGCGAACCAGCCGCCGGCATAGGCCCGCGAGCCCATGCCGCGCTGGACGCTCTCGCACATGGCCCAGTCCTGGCGGTTGACCAGGTCCCAGAAGTCGGCCGCGTCCGAGGGGTCGAAGCCGGGCCGGGCCTGCTCGTCGGGGTGGAACAGCAGCTCGCACACGACCGTGGTCTCCCCCGGCCCGTGCGGCCACAGGGTGAAGGCGGCCACGTGGTCGGCGGACAGGCTCAGCATCAGGTTCGGGTAGACCAGCTCGCCCTTGTGGCGGGTGCGCTCGTCGTCGTCCAGGCCGGGGAACGGCGCCCGGTCGCTCTGGTCGGTGGCCGTGAACGTCCAGGCGCCCTCGCGGTGGGGGACGCCCCGGTCCCAGTCCAGCCCGGCCCCGCCGCGCTTGAACGCGGGCACGACCCGGCACAGCTCGGGATGGACGCCGGCGCAGTGGTAGCACTCGTTGTAGTTCTCGGCGACGACCTTCCAGTTCGCCCGGACGTCGTACGTCGCGTGCCAGGCGGAGACCAGCTCCGCCAGCGGGTAGCGCGCGGTGCGCGCGGCGACGTCGGCCAGCTCG
>DASUPQ010000857.1 GCA_036280995.1 Actinomycetota bacterium
GCCGAGCCCATTCAGCGATCGCGCTTCTGCCGGACGGTCCCCCAACTCGCGGATGATGGCCAGGCTCTGGCGCTGGTAGGCGAGCGCCTCGCCGACGCGGCCGAGGGCACGGTAGGCCTCGCTGAGATTGCCGAGGGCCAGGCTCTCGCCGCGGCGATCCCCCAAGGCACGACGCAAGCCAAGACTCAGCTGGTTGTACGCGACCGCGTAGTCCAGCTCACCCAGCCACCATGAGGCGGTGGCTAGATCGCTGAGGGCCTGCGCCTCGCCGGAGCGATCACCGGCGTCCCTAGCTGCCTGCAGGGCGACCTCGTTGAGCGTCCTCAGCTCCGTCCAGTAGCCGCCCATCTGCAGGTACCGGAACAGCGCGGTGGTCAGCGGACCAACCATCGTGGCCGCTGGGTGGGAGGTAGTGGCCTGCCGGCTAATGGCCAGAAGGTTGGACCGTTCCGCCTCCAGCCAGGCGAAGGCATCGGCCTGGTCCTGCAACGCCGCTGCTGCGGTGATGTCACCTTGGGCGCGCCATTGGTCTCCTGGGTAGGCGAGCCGGACGGCCAGCCGGGTGGTGGCCAGCTGCCAGGCCATCACCCGCCCCAGCGCTGTCGCGCGCGAGGCCTCGGACTCCTCCTGGTCCACCCGCTCCTGAGCGAACAGCCGTAGCAGGTCGTGCATCTGGTAGCGGCCCGGGGCCGGGGTCTCTAGCAGTTGGGCGTCGACCAGTTGCTCAAGCATGGCCTCAACTGCGAGGCGGGGTTCGTCGGCCAATACCACGACCATGGGTACGCTCAGGTCGGGCGTGGCCAGCAAGCCCAGGTACCGGAAGAGGCGGGCAGTCCGCTGCTCAAGCGGGCCACCACCAACCAAGGTCGTGTAGCTGACCTGGAAGCTCGCCCGGACCGCTAGGTCGCCGATCTTGAGTTCATCCAGCCGCCCCCGGCCGTCACGTAGCCGCGCCGCCAAGGCGCCCAGGGGCCAGCTGGGCCGGGCAGCCAGACGGCCCCCAGCGATCCGCAGGGCCAACGGCAGGTGCCCGCAGAGCTCGGCGATCCTGGCCGCTGCGGCTGGGTCGCCAGCCACTCGCTGCGACCCGGCGATCCGCCCGAGCAGCAGCGTGGCCTCCTGGGGAACCATGACGTCCAGGTGTAGAGGGTGGGCGTCCAGGTCGGCCAGCAGGTTGCGGCTGGTCACCAGGGCCGCACAGCCCGGGCTGCTCGGCAGCAGGGGGCGGACCTGGGCGGCCGAGGCCGCGTTGTCAAGCACCACCAGGACCTGGCGTCCGGCCAGCAGGGACCGGTACCTGGCGCTAGCCTCCTCCAGCTCGGAAGGGATGCTCGCGCCCTCGACCCCAAGCGACCGAAGCAGCCGACCGAGGGCATCACCCGGGCCGAGCGGAGGAAGGGCACCGGTGGCCCCGTGGAGATCGAGATAGAGCTGGCCGTCGGGGAACCGTTCCTGCAGGCGCCAGGCGGCCTCCAGGGTGAGCGCCGACTTACCTACCCCGGCGAGTCCATGGATGACGACGATCTGGGCGGCGTCGCCGGCCTGGTCGACCAGCAGCCGGCCGAGTTGGGCCAGTTCGACGGCGCGGCCGGTGAACCGGCGCAGGCGGGCGGGCAACTCTCTGGGCACCGGCACCTGCCCCCGAAGGGGTCCCGGCTGGCCGCGCGCCGCCCAGTACAAGGCGACCAGCTGGCCGTCGGGCATGGTCACGCCGGCGGTGGCCGCCAACTCCTCGATCGCCAGCACCACCGTCTCATCACGGGGCAGGGCCCGGCCGCGACACCACTCCGACACCCGCGGCTCCCCCACCCGCTCGAACCCGGCCGCCCGCAGCCTGCGGGCCAACATGGCCTGCGATAGCCCGGCCTGCTCCAAGACCGCCCGCAGGCGGCCGGCGAACACGGCCCTGGCAGATCGGTCCACGACACCACCCTACGCACCCTTCCGACTTCCGCGAAGTCTTCCACCCTGCCGCCATCCGGGACAGGCTTCCCATCCAAGCACCCAAGGGAGGCATGGATGAAGTTGCAACGGCCCATCGGCCGGCGGCTATTGATTGTCGCCGCCGTGGTCATGGTGATGGCGACTGCACACCCCGCAAGCGCCGCGCCCGTCGAGCCAGCGGCCCCAGTCACCACTAAGGCC
>DASUPQ010000858.1 GCA_036280995.1 Actinomycetota bacterium
AGGTCGACCCGGCCACGGCGCGGATGATCGACGTGTACCTGGCCATGCTCGGCCACCTGGTGCGCGAGCGCGCCCACGGCGTCGCCGGGACCGAGGTCCTGTACCTGGCCGACCACGCCGTCCCCGAGCTCCAGGAGACCGGCATCCCCGAGCACGAGAAGCGGACGCCGGCGCCGGCGTCGCGCTCGACCGCCGAGTTCCCCGCGCCGCTGCGGCGCTGCCTGGAGGCGGCCCGGTTCGAGGGCCTGCCCCGGATCCGGCTGGTCGAGGACTGGGACGACCCGGCGATCCCGAGCGAGCCCGTTCCCGGGCAGTACCGGTCGCCGGGCGACCCGTGGCGCCGGATCGCCGGCGGCCGCCTCTTCTACCTCGGCGGGGTGCCCGACCGCGGCGACCGGCTCGCCCTGGCGGCCAGCTCGGCCGGCGCCCTCGGCTTCGACTACAGCGGCGGCCTGTTCGTCCTGGAGCGCCGCGCCGGTGCCTGGCGGGTCACCGACCAGGCTCGCTACTGGGTGTCCTGAGCGGCCGGCGTTCAGGCCAGGCGGGGGCCGACGAACACCAGCAGGACGGCCGGTTCGGGGCCGAGGTTCTTGAGGGCGTGCTTGGACCCGGCGGCGGCGAGCACGGCCTCGTACTGGCCGGCCTCGGCGGTGTCGTCGTCGACCCGGACGAGCACCCGCCCGGCCATCACCACCAGGACCTTGTCGGAGCCCTCGTGGACGTGGAGCAGCTGCTCCTGCCCCGGTTCCAGGCAGTAGAGGTCGGTCAGGGTGCGGTCGGTCTCGAACACCCGGTGCTTGGCCATGCGCCGCTCGTCGAAGGCGATCAGGTCGGCCAGTCTGGTTCGGTCCATGGGACTGCTAGCCTAGCTCCTTGCCGCCACCTGCACCGACGGAGGGACGAAGGTCCATGAAGGTCACGCTCGCCAAGGCCGACGCGGTCAGCGCCAAGGCCGATCTGCTCGCCGTGCCGGTGTTCGCCGGCCCGGAGCTGGGCCCGGGCGCCGAGGAGGCGGTGGCCGCCCTGGGGGCGCCGGTGGCGCCGCTGCTGGAGGCGCGCGGGTTCACCGGCAAGGCCGGCGAGGCGGCCGCCCTACCGACCCTTGGCCGGCTGCCGGCCACCGTGCTGCTGCTGGTCGGGATGGGGGAGCGGGCCAAGGTCGACGCCGAGGTGCTGCGCCGGGCCGCGGCCACGGTGGTCCGCCAGGGCCGCGGGGCCCGCAAGGCGGTGACCACCCTGACCCAGGCGCTGCCCGCCGACCCGGCCGGCGCCGTGCAGGCGGTGACCGAAGGGGCGCTGCTGGCCGCCTACCGCTTCGACAAGTACAAGCACGCCCAGCAGGCCAAGACCAACGGGTCCCCGCGGCCGGCCGAGCTGACCGCCCTGGCCCTGCACACCGGCGGGGGGCGAGGGTCGGGCGGGCTGGCCGGCGCCCTGGCCGCCGGGCAGGTCCGGGCGGCCGCCACCAACCTGGCCAGGGACCTGTCCAACGAGCCGGCCAACGCCCTGCACCCGGCCGACCTGGCCGCCGCCGCCCGCAGGCTGCTGGCCGGCAAGGGCGTCACCGTCAAGGTCAAGGACGAGAAGGCGCTGGCCGCCGAGGGCTTCGGCGGCATCATCGGGGTCGGGCAGGGCGCCGAGCACCCGCCGCGCCTGATCGAGCTGCGCTACGCCCCCAAGGACGCGGTCGGCCAGGTGGTCCTGGTCGGCAAGGGCATCACCTTCGACTCGGGCGGGCTGTCGCTCAAGCCGGCCGACTCGATGAAGACCATGAAGACCGACATGTCGGGGGCGGCGGCGGTCCTGGCCACCATGAGCGTCCTG
Source organism: Actinomycetota bacterium (assembly GCA_036280995.1). Lineage (NCBI taxonomy): Bacteria > Bacillati > Actinomycetota > Actinomycetota bacterium. The sequence continues at coordinate 1,825 of DASUPQ010000858.1, forward strand.
GCCGACCTGGACGTCAAGGTCGGTGTCACCGGCTACCTGGCCTCGGCCGAGAACATGCCGTCCGGCCGCGCCACCCGCCCCGGCGACGTGCTCACCATGAAGAACGGCAAGACCGTCGAGGTCCTGAACACCGACGCCGAGGGCCGCCTGGTCATGGCCGACGCCCTCGCCCTTGGCGCCGACGCCAAGCCCGACGCGATCATCGACGTCGCCACCCTCACCGGCGCCTGCGCGATCGCCCTCGGCAACCGCTACACCGGCCTCATGGCCAACGACGAGGCCCTGGCCGCCGAGCTGCTGGACGCCGCCGCCGAGGCCGGCGAGCCGACCTGGCGCCTCCCCCTGCCGCCCGAGTACCGCAAGGACATCGAGAGCGACCTGGCCGACCTCAAGAACGTCGGCGACCGCTACGGCGGCGCCCTGTTCGCCGGCCTGTTCCTCCAGGAGTTCGTCGACGGCCTCCCCTGGGCCCACCTCGACATCGCCGGCCCCGCCCGCGCCGAGTCCGAGGACGGCTACCTGGCCAAGGGCTCCACCGGCGTCACCGTCCGCACCCTGCTCACCTGGCTCCAGGGGCGCAGCGCCGCCGGCTGACCCGGTCGGGCGTGCCGAGCAGGCCCGCACCGCGGGCCGGGCCCCCGGACGGGAGGGTAGCCCCCGGCGGGAAGGCGCGCGACCGGCTGTCCACAGCCCCCACCAGTTGACGGCTTACGGGTCGGGCCCCTGGGCGCGAACGCGCTTGACGGCGACCAGGGCCGTGCGCAGCTCGCTGATCCAGTCGGCCTCGTGGGTGCCGACCAGCCGCACGCACCAGGCCAGGGCGTCGCTGCGGCTGCGGGCGACCCCGGCGTCGATCAGGGTGTCGAGCACCCGCCGCTCCGGCAGCCGCAGCCGCGTCATCACCGGCACGCTCAGGGTGGTGAACAGCAGCCGCTCGTCGCCGCAGTCGACCCCCCACGACACCTTGCGCCGGTAGCGGCGCTCCAGCTCGGAGGCGAGCAGCACCCGCGGCTCGCGGGTCTCCTCCCGGAACCGCCGCGCCCGCTCCACCGGGTCCTCGGCCCCGTCGGGCAGCCGGCCGACCACGAGGATCTCCTCCCCGTCGGCGGTCACCTCCGGCGGCCCGGCGAACCAGGTCCCGGGCAGCCGCCGGACCAGCCAGGCGGTCACCTCGCGCACGACCTCTTCCTGCTGCATTCTCATTACAGTATTACGCGTAGCGGGTGCGGACAATGACGTCCAGGGCTGCGGACAAATGTGGGAAACCCGCTCCGACAAGCGGTTTCGACCGGCTTGCTTTTCCACATGGGCAATCTGGGCCGGTATCATCCCGACAACGGCAGCAGACAAGGGGAAGCCCCCGTGCAGATCGATTTCAGATCTTCGGAGCGGTCCAGTCTCGGTGTGGAGGTCGAGCTCGAGATCGTCGACCTGGAGACCCGCGAGCTTCGCAGCGGCGCCTCGGAGGTGCTGCCGTTGCTCGGGCACGACCACCCCAACGGGGAGCACCCCAAGGCCAAGCACGAGCTGCTCGAGTCGACCGTCGAGATCATCACCGGGGTGTGCACGACCGTGGACGAGGCCCGCCGGGACCTCGAGGGCACCCTCGGCGAGCTGTACCCGTACATGGACGAGCGGGGCATGGGGCTGATGTGCTCCGGCACCCACCCGTTCTCGGACTGGGCCAAGCAGGAGATCAGCCCGAGCCCGCGCTACGCCCAGCTGATCGAGGACATGCAGTGGATGGCCCGGCGGCTGCAGATCTTCGGCATCCACGTCCACGTCGGCGTGCGCTCGCCCGAGAAGGCGGTGGCGATCGTCAACACCCTCACCATGTACATCCCGCACTTCCTGGCCCTCTCGGCGTCGAGCCCCTTCTGGAAGGGCGCCGACACCGGGCTGGCCTCCTGCCGCAGCAAGGTGTTCGAGGGCCTGCCGACGGCCGGCGTGCCCTACCAGCTCTCCGGCTGGGACCAGTTCGAGCAGTTCATGGACACCTTGATCTCGGCCAAGACGATCCACACGATCCGCGAGGTCTGGTGGGACATCCGGCCACACCCCGGCTTCGGCACGGTCGAGCTGCGCATCTGCGACGGCCTGCCGACGATGGGGGAGGTCGCGACCGTGGCGGCCATGAGCCAGTGCCTGGTCGACCGGCTGAACACCTTGATGGACCGGGGCTACACGCTGCCGGTCCCGAGGAGCTGGATCATCCGCGAGAACAAGTGGCGGGCCGCCCGGTACGGGCTCGACGCCGAGATCATCCTCGACGACGAGGGCCGGCTCCAGCCGGTCCGGGAGGCGATCGAGGAGCTCGTCGAAGAGCTGACGCCGGTCGCGCGCCGCCTCGACTGCAGCGACGAGCTGCGCAACGCGCTCGCCATCATGGAGCGTGGTCCGAGCTACATCCGACAGCGTGAGGTTATTGCCGCGGGGGGCGCCATGACCGACGTCGTTGACAGCCTGGTCACGGAGCTCCGCACCGATCGCCTGACGCCCACACCAAAGCCAGCCATACCGTGACTCTCGACCTCTCAGCGTTCCTGGCCACACACAACCCCGAGCTCATCCACCTCCGGCGCCACCTCCACGCCCATCCCGAGCTCGGCAAGGCCGAACGCCAGACCACCGCCCTGGTCGCCCGCCGCCTGGAGGCCGTCGGCCTCCGCCCCCGCCTGCTGTCGACCGGGACGGGGCTGATCTGCGACATCGGCGACGGTGACGGGCCGACGGTGGCCCTGCGGGCCGACCTGGACGCGCTGCCCCTACAGGACGAGAAGGACGTGCCCTACCGCTCGACCGTCCCCGGGGTCTGCCACGCCTGCGGCCACGACGTGCACACCACCATCCTGCTCGGGGTCGGCCTCGCCCTGGCCCAGCACGCCGACCGGCTGCGGGGCCGGGTCCGGCTGGTCTTCCAGCCGGCCGAGGAGTGCCTGCCCGGCGGCTCGATCGACGTCATCGCCGACCGGGTGCTGGAAGGGGTCAGCGCGATCTACGCCCTGCACTGCGACCCCAAGCTGGAGGTGGGCCGGCTCGGGGTGCGGGTCGGGGCCATCACCGCCGCCTCCGACCAGGTGGACGTGCACCTGACCGGGCCGGGCGGGCACACGGCCAGGCCGCACCTGACCGCCGACCTGGTCTACGCCATCGGCCGGGTGGTCACCGACCTGCCGGCGGCGCTGTCACGCCTGGTCGACACCCGGGCCGCCCTCAACATCACCTTCGGGGCGATCGAGGCCGGCACCGTGCACAACGCCATCCCCACGACCGCCGTGGCCAGGGGCACCCTGCGGGTGCTGGACCGCGCCGTCTGGGGCGAGGCCCAGAAGCTGGTCGAGCGGATCCTGGAGGCCACCGTCGCCCCCTACACCCAGATCAGCTACCGCCTCGACTACCAGCGCGGCGCCCCCCCGGTGGTCAACGACGAGGAGGCGACCGCCGTCTTCGCCACCGCCGCCCGGAGCGCCATCGGCGACGAGGCCGTCCTCAACGCCCCCCAGAGCATGGGCGGGGAGGACTTCTCCTGGTACCTGGAGGAGATCCCCGGCTCCATGGCCCGCCTGGGCGTCCGTATCCCCGGCACCGACCTCGACATCCACGCCGCCTCCTTCGACGTGGACGAGCGCGCCATCGCCGTCGGCGTGCGGATCCTGGTCGAGACGGCCATGCAGGCCCTCGACCACTACGGCGCCGGCCAGCCCGAGGGAAGCCGTTTGCGCGCCGTGCCGCCGGGCAGGGTAGGGGTCGGGAGGTGATCCCATGAGCACCGATGCCGGTTCCGGGTTCGACAACCAGGCCGCGGGTCGCGACGCCGGCGACGAGCTCCTCCAGGAGGAGACCGGCCATCTCCTCGGCGAGGACGCCGACGACCGCGCCCTCGAAGAGGAACGCGAACGCAAGCAGTCCCAGGAGAACGTGAACGAGGCGTTCTGACTCGCCGCCTGCGGCTAGCGGTCATTGGGCGTTCAAGCTGCCGCCGTCCCTGCTCCATGTGGGGGGAGCTCGCTCCCTCCACGGCCCCCCAACGGCGCCTGTGCCATGG
>DASUPQ010000859.1 GCA_036280995.1 Actinomycetota bacterium
CCCCGCCGACGATTCGCCCGGCGACCTTTGATCAACCGCGCGGTACTAGGCTTGACGTGCTGCGCAACCGAATGTCATCACCGTCACACGTTCCGCGAGGCGTCCTACCGACGCGCCCGCGACAATTTGGAGGCTCGTCCCACCGTGACCGCTCAGCTTGATTCCGCCGCTGCCGCCGACATTCCGGAGTTGACCACCGCCCGCGTGCCCGACGACTGGTCGGAGTTGGACAGGCGGGCGGTGGACACCGCGCGGGTGTTGGCCGCGGATGCGGTGCAGAAGGTGGGTAATGGGCATCCGGGGACGGCGATGTCGTTGGCGCCGTTGGCGTACACCCTGTTTCAGCGGGTGATGCGGCACGACCCGGCGGATCCGCATTGGGTGGGTCGGGACCGGTTCGTGCTGTCCGCGGGGCATTCGTCGCTGACCCTGTACATCCAGCTGTACCTGGCCGGCTTCGGCCTTGAGGTGCAGGATCTGCAGGCGCTGCGGACGTGGGGGTCGCTGACCCCTGGTCATCCGGAGTATCACCACACCAGGGGGGTGGAGATCACCACCGGCCCGTTGGGTCAGGGCCTGGCCTCGGCGGTCGGGATGGCGATGGCGTCCCGCCGGGAACGGGGCCTGTTCGACCCGGACGCGCCGGCCGGGCAGTCGCCGTTCGACCACTTCATCTATGTGATCGCCTCGGACGGCGACATCGAGGAGGGCGTGACCAGCGAGGCGTCGTCGATCGCGGGCCGGCAGCAGCTGGGCAACCTGATCGTGTTCTACGACCACAACGACATCTCGATCGAGGACGACACCAACATCGCCCTGAGTGAGGACGTGCCCGCCCGGTACGAGGCGTACGGGTGGCATGTGCAACGCGTGGAGGGTGGGGAGAACGTCACCGGCATCCTGGCCGCGATCGAGAACGCGAGGGCGGTCACCGACCGGCCGTCGTTCATCGAGCTGCGCACGATCATCGGGTTCCCGGCGCCGAACCTGATGAACACCGGCAAGGCGCACGGCGCCGCCCTGGGTGACGCGGAGGTGGCCGCGGTGAAGAAGATCCTGGGCTTCGACCCGGACCGGGACTTCCAGGTCGACCCGCAGGTCATTGCGCACACCCGGCGGGCGCTGGACCGCGGCAAGACCGCCAAGGCCACCTGGCAGACCGGCTTCGACGCCTGGGCGGAGCGGGAACCGGACCGCAGGGCGCTGTTCGACCGGATCATCACCCGCCGGCTGCCGGACGGGTGGACCGACGTGCTGCCGTCCTGGGAGCCGGATCCGAAGGGCCTGGCGACCCGGGCGGCGTCCGGCAAGGTGCTGAACGCGTTGGCGCCGGTGCTGCCCGAGCTGTGGGGCGGGTCGGCGGACCTGGCCGAGTCGAACAACACCACGATGGCCGGCGCGGACTCGTTCGGCCCGGTCGACGCGGCCACCAAGCACTGGAACGCCCACCCCTACGGGCGGACCCTGCATTTCGGGATCCGGGAACACGCGATGGGCGCGATCCTGTCCGGGATCGTGATGCACGGCCCGACCCGCCCCTACGGCGGCACGTTCCTGCAGTTCTCCGACTACATGCGCGGCGCGGTCCGGTTGGCCGCGTTGATGGGCGCCCCGGCGATCTACGTGTGGACGCACGACTCGATCGGCCTGGGTGAGGACGGCCCCACCCACCAGCCGGTGGAACACCTGGCCGCGCTGCGCGCCATCCCCGGCCTGAGTGTGGTCCGGCCGGCCGACGCCAACGAAACCAGCTTCGCGTGGCGGGCGGTGCTCGAACGGCAGCACGACTGGTTCGCCGGCCCGGTCGGGCTGTGCCTGACCCGCCAGCCGGTGCCGGTGCTGGAGGGCACCTCGGCCGACGGGGTGCACCGCGGCGCCTACATCCTGGCGGACGCCGACGGACCGCTGCAGGTGATCCTGCTGGCCTCGGGCAGCGAGGTGCAGATCGCCGTGGCCGCGCGGGAGGCGCTGCAGGGTGAGGGCATCGGCACCCGGGTGGTGTCCGTGCCCTGCCTGGACTGGTTCCAGGTCCAGGACGACGACTACATCGAATCGGTGCTGCCGTCCGCGGTGAGCGCCCGCGTGTCGATCGAGGCCGGCATCGCGCAGCCCTGGTGGCGCTGGCTCGGCGCGCACGGCCGCCCGGTCTCGCTGGAGCACTACGGCGCGTCCGCCGACTTCAAGACCCTGTACCGGGAGTTCGGCCTGACCGGCGACGCCGCGGTCGCCGCCGCCAAGGCCTCGCTGGCCGCCGCCCAGGCGGGGCGGGGACCGACCAGCGCCCCGAACGCGCAGGCACTGGACCACGCCGGGGTCGACGACCCCGTGCACGCGCCCGACAAGAACTGAACACCCCGAACACCTGCGTCGACCGGCACGGTCGGCGGAAAGGATGACGATCATCATGACCACAGCCCACAACTCCGACCGGCTGGCCGACCTCACCGCGCAGGGGGTGTCCCTGTGGTTGGACGACCTGTCCCGGCAACGCCTGCAGTCCGGCAACCTGCAACAGCTGATCGACACCTGGCACCTCAGCGGGGTGACCACCAATCCGAGCATCTTCCAGGCCGCCCTGGCCGACGGCGCCGCCTACCAGCAGCAACTCGACGAGCTGGCCGCCCGCGGCGCCTCGGTGGACGACACGGTCCGGGAGGCCACCACCGACGACGTGCGGGACGCCTGCGACCTGTTCACCGGCATCTACCAGGCCACCGGCCATGTCGACGGCCGGGTGTCGATCGAGGTCGACCCGCGGCTGGCCCACCAGACCCGGGCCACC
>DASUPQ010000860.1 GCA_036280995.1 Actinomycetota bacterium
GGCTGTGGCTGCGCTACCTGGCCCCCGCCCCGGTCGTGTTCGCCCTGGTCTTCCTGCTGATGTCGCCGACCTCCAAGCTGGTGCTGCCGGCGCGGGCCGAGGCCTCGGCCGGCCAGGCCCCGGCGGCGGCCACCGGCCGGCAGCCCCCGCTGGTGATGATCATGTTCGACGAGTTCCCGCTCAGCTCTCTGCTCGACTCCAAGGGCCAGATCGACCGGCGCGTCTATCCCAACTTCGCCGAATTGGCCGACCAGTCGACCTGGTACCGCAACGCCACCGGGGTGGCCGGCTATACCCCCTGGGCCATGCCGGCCATGCTCACGGGGAACTACCCGGCCAAGGTCAAGGCCCCTTCCTGGACCGAGTACCCCGACAACATGCTCACGCTGTTCGGCAAGTACTACGACCTCAAGGTGTACGAGACCATCAGCCAGCTCTGCCCGCCCAGCCAGTGCCGCTCCACCGCCGGCAGCCTCCACCGGGCCGGGCTGCGGGCCGTCCTCGGCGACTCGGCCCGGGTCTTCAAGGAGATCGTCTCGCCGTACGACGCCGCCGTCGACCCGGGCTCCTTCGTCGACCAGACAGCCGGCGAGGAAAGCGCCGCCAAGGACGGCAAGCCGCTCGACCCGCAGTTCCGCTTCAACCAGCTCCGGCTCAACCAGCCGTCGCGCTTCAACGACTTCCTGGCCGGCCTCCAGGACAGCGACCGGCCGACCCTGCACTTCCTGCACCTGCTGCTGCCCCACACCCCCTGGCGCTACCTGCCGTCCGGCAACGAGTACAACTTCAAGACCTTCGGGCGCGCCTTCAAGAGCGACCAGCTGCCGGCCCCGATCGTCGACCTGGCCCATCATCGGCACCTGCTCCAGCTGGCCTACACCGACGGGCTGGTCGGCCAGGTCATCGACAAGCTCAAGGCCGAGGGCATGTGGGACAAGTCGGTGGTGGTGATGGGGGCCGACCACGGCGAGGGCTGGGTCCCGGGCGAGAAGCCCCGCAGCCTGGGCAAGACCAACGCCCCCGACCTGATGTGGGTGCCGCAGTTCATCAAGGCCCCCAACCAGGACAGCGGCGTCACCGACGACCGCAACTGGGAGCAGGTCGACCTGCTCCCGACCATCGCCAGCCTGGCCAACATCAAGGTGCCCTGGAAGATGGAGGGTGTCGACCAGACCGGCGAGTCGACCCGCACCCGCACCGAGAAGTGGTGGTTCGACATCCCCGGGCGGCGCGAGACCCGCGACGGGCCCGCCAACTGGAAGACGGTGCTGGCCGGCGAGACCGACTCCCTGGTCCGGGCGTCGGAGGGCGTGCGCGGGCTGTACCGCTACGGCGCCGCCGCCGACCTGATCTACGGCGACCCGGCCACCGTCGGCCCGGTCACCGGCGACCAGGAGGCCACCGCGACCCTGGACGACTTCAAGCAGTACAACCAGATCAAGCCCGGCTCCGGCAAGGTCCCGGCGCTGGTCTCGGGCCAGCTCACCTCGCCGCTGCCCCCCGACGGCAGCACCGTCCTGGTGACCGTCAACGGCAAGATCGGCGGCGAGTCCCGGCTGTTCCCGGCCCGTCCGGATGAGGCGGCGGGCAAGTTCGCCGCCATCACCCCGGACTTCCTGTGGAAGGCCGGCGACGGCCACCGCCAGCTCCAGGTCTACATCGTCGACCGGAGCGGCGGCAGCCCTCGCCTGATCCCGATCAGCCTGACGGACGAGTAGCGGCGGGCTTCCGCGCCGGCGCCGCCTCGGCCTCCTCGGCCCCGAGGCCGGTGAGCGCCCGCACGCGCAGCTCCTCGTACATCTGCTCCGAGGCCGGCTCCCGGGACAGCATGGTGCCGAGCCAGGCGGCCGCGAAGCCCAGCGGGATGGAGACGATGCCGGGGTTCTCCAGCGGGAACAGCGGCTCGGAGTCGGTGAAGATCAGGCCCTTGGGGCCCATCACGTTGGGACCGACGACCACCAGCAGCAGCGAGCCGATCAGCCCGACCAGGATGCCGACCACCGCCCCGCTGGTGGTGAACCGCTTCCAGTAGAGCGAGAACAGGATCGTCGGCAGGTTGGCGCTGGCGGCCACGGCGAAGGCCAGCCCGACCAGGAAGGCGACGTTCTGCCCGCGGGCGAACGAGGCCAGCACGATCGAGATGGCCCCGATGACCAGGGCGGTGATGCGGGCCACCCGGACCTCGGCCGCCTCGTCCCGCTCCTGGCCGCGGCGCATCACGTTGGCGTAGAAGTCGTGGGCGAAGCTGGAGGAGGCGGTGATGGTCAGCCCGGCCACCACGGCCAGGATGGTGGCGAAGGCCACGGCCGCGATGAAGGCCAGGAACAGGTCGCCCCCGAAGCTGCCCTCGCCCCCGCCGACCGTCTGGGCCAGCAGCGGCCCGGCCATGTTGCCGGCCGCGTCGGCCTCCTTGATGCGCTCCTGGCCGACCAGGGCGGCCGCGCCGAAGCCGAGGAAGGTGGTCAGGATGTAGAAGCTGCCGATGATGCCGATGGCCCAGATGACGCTCCTGCGGGCCGCCTGGGCGGTGGGCACGGTGTAGAACCGGATCAGGATGTGGGGCAGCCCGGCCGTGCCCAGCACCAGGGCCAGCCCCAGCGAGACCAGCTCGATGGTCGAGGTGAAGCGCAGCCCGGGGGCCAGGAAGGCGTCGCCCTTGCCGCTGGCCGTGGCCGCGTCGGCGAACATCTTGTTCATCGAGAAGCCGAACTTGGTCAGCACCAGGAACGACAGCAGCACCGTCCCGGCCATCAGCAGGACCGCCTTGACGATCTGGACCCAGGTGGTCCCGATCATCCCCCCGAAGGTGACGTACACGATCATCAGCACCCCGACCCCGGCGATGGCCAGGATGGCGGCCGCGTCCCCTTCGAGGCCGAGCAGCAGCTTGACCAGGGCGCCGGCCCCGACCATCTGGGCGATCAGGTAGACGATCGAGACCCCGACCGTGGACAGCGCGGCCGCCGACCGCACCGGCCGCTGGCGCATCCGGTAGGCGAGCACGTCGGCCATCGTGTACTTGCCGGAGTTGCGCAGCAGCTCGGCGATCAGGAGCAGCACGGTGAGGTAGGCGACCAGCCAGCCCACCGAGTACAGGAAGCCGTCGTAGCCGAACAGCGAGATCAGCCCGGCGATGCCGAGGAAGCTGGCCGCCGACATGTAGTCGCCGGAGATGGCCACGCCGTTCTGCCAGCCGGTGATGCGGCGTCCGGCCGAGTAGAAGTCGGCCGCGGTCTTGGTCTGCCGCGACGCCCAGATGGTGATGCCCAGGGTGATGACGACGAAGACCACGAACAGGGTCAGGGAGAGCGCCTGGTCGCTCACTTGGCCGCCTCCTTGATCTGCTGGTCGTGCAGCTTCTCGCGCAGGTCGGTGGCCAGCGGGTCCATGCGGCGGGCGGCCCAGCGCGCGTACACCCAGGCGACCACGAAGGCCATCACGAACTGCGAGAGGGCGAACAGGTAGCCGAAGGTGAACTCGCCGAACAGCTTGCGCCCCATCAGGCCGGGGGAGGTCCCGGCGAGGACGTTGAGGGCCATGTAGTAGACCAGGAAGAAGGCGGTGGCCGGCCAGACGAACCGCGAATGGCGGCGCTCCAGCTCGACCATCTCCGGGTCCTTGCCGACGGCTTCGGTGGCGGTCACCGCCTCCTCGGCCGGCATCCGGCCGGTGGTGGGCGACCTCGACGGTTGACGACGGTCGTCGTTGGCCATGCGAGCCCTCCTTGCTCCGGAGCGCCCGCCGTCGGGCGCGTGAGCACCGGAAATCGAGCACTGGCGACCTACCCGGCGACGATGGGAAATATGCGTCGCTCCGGCGAGAACTGGGCTAGCCGGCCGCCCGCTCGTCCACGTCGCCGCCGAGGATGGCGGCCAGGGCGGCGCCGGTGTCGCGCAGGTCGGCCAAGACGGCGTCGGCGTCGGCCGCCTCCAGCTCCTCGACCCGGTAGGGGCCGGTGGCGACCGCGACCACCCTGGCCCCGCCGGCGCGGCCGGCGGCGACGTCCAGGGGGGTGTCGCCGACCAGCACGGTGGCCGTGCCCTCGAAGGCCGTCCCGTACTTGGCCTCGGCCTTGGCCCGGGCCACCTCGACCAGGCTGGGCCGGTGGTGGTGGTCGGAGCCGAACCCGCCGACGTCGAAGTCGAGGTAGCCGTCGAGCTCGAAGCTGGCCAGCTTGAGCAGGGCGTTGGGCTGCACGTTGCCGGTCAGCAGGGACTGGACCACGCCGTCGGTGCGCTCCAGCGCGGCCAGGGTCTCCCGGGCCCCGGGCAGGGCCCGGCCCCGCTCCCGGATCACCGCCGCCTTGGCCGCCAGGGCCGTCACCAGGGCCTCGCTGAACGCCGGCAGGTGCGTCGCGCCCTCGGCGATGTCGTGGGCGGCCAGGAACTCGAGCGCGATCTCCGGGTCGGTCCGCCCGGCCATGGCCAACGCCTTGGCAGCGACCTGGTCCGGTGCCCGCCCGACGACCGCCTGGAAGGCCTCGGTGAAGATGTCGCGGCCGACCTCCCCGGCCTGGACCAGGGTGCCGTCGATGTCCCAGAGGACCAGGCGGCGCACCCGGGTTACCGCTTGGCCAGCTCGGCCCGGTGGGCGGCGGCCCGGCCGCCTCCGCCGGCGGCCAGCGCCGCGTACGGCGGGACCGCGTAGATGTGGATGCGGTTGTCGAGGAAGTCCGAGAAGGCCAGCAGCCGGCCGTCGGCCGACACGTCCAGCCCGGTGGTCTGGTTGCCGCCGACCATGGCGTCGAGCACCTTGCCGCTGGCCGTGTCGATGGCCAGCACCGACCCCCACTCCGGGCCGGGCAGGTAGTAGGAGGCGCCGTTGCGGCCCCGGTTGGAAACGTACAGGACCCGGCCGTCGGGGGTCAGGTCGATGGTGTTGGGCACGTTGTCGGTGGTGGCCAGCTTGCCGACCCGCTCGCTGGCCAGGTCGACCACGAACGCCTCGTTGGTCCCCATGTCGTCAGCGTACAGGCGCCGGCCCTCGGCGTCGCCGACCAGGTGGCGCATGGCCCCGCCGGTGCGCAGCAGCGTCTTGGCCTTGCCGCTGGCCAGGTCGATCCGCTGGAGGTCGCCGTTCTCGAACCCGGCCACGTACAGCCGCCGGCCGTCGGCGGTCGGCCAGAGGCCGCGCGGCGTGCGCACGGTCTTCAGCAGCCGCCGGACCCGGCCCTTGCCCAGGTCGATCTCGGAGATGTCGCTCGACACCCAGTTGGCCACGTACAGGGTGCGCTCGTCGGGGGAGAGGGCCATGACCTTGCTCCAGTTCCCCTTGGTGGGGAGCTGGCGGCGGACGCGGAAGCTGCGCCGGTCGATCTCCCAGACCGAGGCCGTCTCCATCTGGCTGGCGTAGACGGTGCGGCCGTCGCCGGTGAACAGCACCTCGACGGCGCCGTGCTTGCCGAGCCGGATCTCCTTGCGCTTGCGCATGGTCCGGGCGTCGAACACCTCGACGCCCCGCCCGCCGAGCAGCGACACCCACAGCTCGCGGCCGTCGGGCGAGAAGGCCACCTGCTTGGGGTTGGAGCCGCTGCGCAGCTCGCCCAGCTTGTGGTGGAGCAGGCCCTTGGGGTCGAGCCACAGGTCGAGGGCGCGGTGGCGGTCGAGGGTGACCCGCTGGACCAGGCGGTTGTACCCGGCCCGGGTGACGGTCAGCTCCAGCTCGCCGCCGGCCAGCGCTCCCTTCCACGGGGTCCGGGCCTGCCGGGGGGCGCCGGCGGCGGGCCGGATCGAGAGCCGG
>DASUPQ010000861.1 GCA_036280995.1 Actinomycetota bacterium
CGTCGGCTCTTGTGTCCTGCTTGGTTGAAACGCACAGTTGGCGCTGGCGCACGCACGACCGAACGAAGGTCGTGGTGGGGGGGTGGCGTCATCCTGAAGGGATCGGCCGCGGTCGTTCTGCGGATGGGATATGGCGGCCAGCTCATCCAGGTCATCCCCGACCTGGACCTGGTGGTGGTTATCACCAGCGACGCCGACCAGGGGCGCCACAACGCCGCGGACCTGGGAGGAGGCGCCAGCAGCGCCGAAGCGCCGCCGTCAGGCGCTGAGGTACTGACCAAGCGCGCGCAGGCCGGGCGCATCTACGCGCGCTCAGCGCCGGTGGCGCGCCGGTCAGCGCTGGGCAGCTGGCCGCCGCTGCTGGGCTCGGCGCCAGCTACGCCCACGCCCTGGTCGCCCGGTTCCAGGCTCAACCAGCAGCCGTGCTCCAGCACCACCGTCGCCGCCGGCCCGCCGCGGATCCGGCGGCGACGCCATGACTGCCGCCCCGGCCGACCCGGCCGCGCCAGTCGCTTGGCCGCTGCCTTGGAGCACATGAGCGACCGAGCTGCCATGGGCTGGGGTGGCGGGAGGTGAGCGGCGGCCTCGGGCTGTCGATGCAGGCAAGCGGGGGCTGGGCTAACCTGCCCGCCACAACGCGTCCGCCGCAACGGTGCAGCCTGAGGCCGCCGAGGTGCAGATAGCCTGCGACCAGCAGATCAAACAGGTGGCCTGGTCGGGGCCGCGGGTATCGGGTGGGGTGCAGTGACCTGCGCAGCTTCCCATCCGCCTGTCACCCGGTGGCAGCAGCCTCGGGCCTAGACCCTGTCCGCACCCGGACCGTCTGGCCGCTGGAGGCCGGGATCGGGGCGGCCCCCGGCGAGCATGGCGAAGGCGGCGTCCCAGCCGCCACGGCCGCCCCTGGAGCGGCGTGTCCGTGGCCAGCCATGGATGCTCCGCGTGCTCGCCGCCGCACGTGCCTGTGGCGCGCCGGACTGCTGAGTGGGCGGCGGGGTGCTGCGCGACCGGCCTCGGTCCACCTGTGGTATGCGCGGTGGTCCAGCTATCGGTGGAGCGCTGCGATCAGCCGCCGATGGGTGGCGACCTGGCCGGAGACCGCGACCGCCGTCGCGGTCCGCTTGGACGGCAACGACCAGCTCCAGATCACCACGGCGTGCGGGCTGCAGGACCTGCTTCAGGGCGTGTCTCGCCCCAACCCCCGGCGGGAAGTGTCGAGTGGTATCGCTAGCTGCGGGAACGCGCCGCCGGCTTCTCCCAGACCGAGACGTGGCTGGTGCTGTCGCTGGTGAACGGTTCGCGCTGCCAGCCGCTCCAGCGCTCACGCAGCCTCATCCCGGCCAGTCGCGCCATCAGGTCGAGCTCCGCCGGCCACACATAGCGAAACGGCATCGAACCGACCTCCAGGTTGCCGTCGATGACCGAGTAGTGATGTGAGATCAGGCCCTGCGACGCGACGTCGTACTCATCGAAGCCGAGATGGGTTGGGGTCACGTCGAAGGGCCGCACGGTCTCGCCCGGTGGCAGCCGCTGGAGCGCCGGAACCATGACCTCGATCACGAAGCACCCGCCCGGCTCGAGATGGGCGGCAACGTTCTGGAAGCACGCGACCTGCCCGTCCTGGGTCGTCAGGTTCATGATCGTGTTGAAGACGAGGTAGGCGACCGAGAACCGACCGTCGACGGTGGTGGCCGCGAAGTCGCCGATCGTCACGTCGATCTGCTCGGCACCTGGTTTCGCGCGCAGCCTCGCGACCATCGCTTCGGAGAGGTCGATCCCGTGCACCCGGATGCCGCGGTGCGCGAGGGGGAGGGCGATCCGGCCCGTGCCGATGCCGAACTCCAGCGCGGCGCCGTGGCCGGCCAGGGCGGCGAGGAAGTCGACAACGGGGTCGACGGCCGCCGGTTCGGACAGGTCGGCCGACGACTCGTCGTACCGCGCCGCCACACGCTCGCCGAAGTAGTCCTCGGGCATGGACGCACTTTTTCAAGCCTTCGTTGGCTTTGCCAGCGAGTTTGGCCTCGCAGCTGGATCCTGGACCAACGTCGTCCGCCGCCGACGGCGGAGCGGCATGTCCCCGTCTTCGCGGTCGCCGTCGGCACGCCGGACGGGTTCCGCCGCAGACCCATCTTCCCGGGTCGCGGCAATCCATGGCACCCGACCCGGCCCTGTTCGCAGCCATCGCCAGCGTGACCGGCGGCCGCGCCGTCGAGGCGCGATCCACGCCGGCGCCGCCCGCCGCCCTCGACCAGCTGGGCAGGGACGCTGGCGGCCCGGCGAGCCGCGGGAGCTGACGGTGCTGGCCGGTGCCGCGGCGCTGGTGCTGCTCGCGTCGCCAGCATGCTGGCGGCGGCGCCTCGGGGCGCGCCTGGCCGCCACGGCTGCCTGGTCGCAATGGACGCCACCGGCCAGGACCAGCCAGGCGATCAGCCCAGCCCGAGCAGCTCGGCGCCAAGCACCGACGGTGACTGGCGTGACGGTCGCCTGAGCCATGTTGTCGCCGCGGTCGAGCGGTTCTCGCTGAACCGACTCATAGTCCCGCGGTCGCAGGTTCGAGGCCTGCCAGCCCCCTGGTTGGTTGGCTTGGTAGCGGGTGGTGATGGTGGTTCATACTGGAGCCGTTGTCGTGCCGGCCCAGACCTTGTCGGCCATGGTCACCTGCGGTGGGAGGTCAGGTGCGGGCCAAGACCAGATGGATGCTGGCCGCCGTTGGGGTCACCACCACAGTGGCGCTCACCGATGCACTGCTGCGTGAGCGGCTCGTCCTGATCGGGCTGCTGATCGCTGGTCCGATGCTGGCCGCGATCCGCCTGGACGGGCCCCGCACCGGCCTGGTCGCCGCCTACGCCTTGGGACTGGCGGTGGTGCTCGGGCCGGTTGATCACATCTGGGGCACCGCCGACCAGCTGGTGCGCTGTTCGGTGGTGGCTGTGGGCGGGGGGTTCGCCACGGCCATCGCGTTCAGCCGCACTGGCCGGGAACGGCGGCTGGCCCAGATCACCCAGGTGGCCGAGGTCGCCCAGCGGGCGATCCTGCGGCCGATCCCGGCCCGCTTGGGCGCGATGAGCTTCGCCACCCGCTATCTGTCGGCTGCCGAGGAGGCGTTGATCGGCGGGGACTTCTACGATGCCGCGTTCACTCCCCACGGGCTGCGGCTGATCGTGGGCGATGTCCGCGGCAAGGGCCTGCCGGCGGTGCAGCTGGCCTCGGTGGTCCTGGGTTGCTTCCGCGAGGCCGCCTTCGCCGAGGCTGACCTGGGGGGCCTGGTGGCGGCGCTCGACCGCCGGGTCAGCGCCCAGCTGGGCGAGGAGGACTTTGTCACCGTGGTCCTGGTCGAGTTCGGCCCGCAGGGCTGGCTGCGGCTGGTCAACTGCGGGCATCCGCCGCCGTTGCTGGTCCAGCCGACCGGGCGGAGGCTGGTGGAGCCACGCCAGCCAGCCCTTCCGTTGGGCCTGGACCCGACCCCGGTGGTGGAGCAGGTCAGGTTGGGGCCCGAGGATCGGCTGTTGTTGTACACCGATGGGCTGGTGGAGGCGCGAGCGGCCGACGGGCGCCAGTTCGAGCTGGATGACCGGGTGGAGGCCTGTCTCACCGCGGCCACGCTGGGCCATGCCCTGGACGGCCTGGTCGGGCTGCTGTTGGCCCACGCCGGTGGACGACTCAACGACGACTTGGCCCTGGTGCTGCTCGCCCCCGCCACCAGCCCGTTCCGCAGAGCACGACCTCCCGCCGTGGTCGAGGAGGCTGGCGGCGGCCCCAGACCTGAGCTGCACGGACAGCACTCGGACTGACGGCGTGGACCCTGAGCACCAGCCTACGGATCTAGCGGTTGGTGATCCGCGGTCGCAACGATCGAGCGTTGGGCCGAGGGCGACCAGGTTTGCCAAGGACCGCTCAAGGGGAGGCTGTCGTCGTTCGGCTGCTGTTGCTGCTGCGTCCACCTAGACC
>DASUPQ010000862.1 GCA_036280995.1 Actinomycetota bacterium
GGACGGGACCTGGTCAGCCCGGCGGCGGCGAAGTGCCGCTGCAACGTCCGAGCCGACGGGGTGAACCCGCCGTGCGCGGCCAGCACGGCCGCGACCTGCGCGGCGGTCCGATCCGGTGCCTCGGTCTTCAGCGCCACCGCCAGCTCCAAACACGTGCGCCGGGGTGGCCGGCAGCACCCGGCGGGGCGCCGGGACCAGCGCGGCGAACCCACCGCGGCGGTAGTCCCGGATCCAGCGGTCCAGGGTGGCCCAGGAGACCCGTACCGGCGTCCCGAACGGCCCCGGATGCGTCCTGGCGGCGACCGCCCGGACCAGCCGGCCGCGCTGCTTGGTGCTCAACGCCGGATCGAGGGCGTCTTGGATCAGGCCATACCGGAACAGGCCCACCTCCCGTGCCCGGGCCCTGCGGGCGTCGTCTCGGTCCTGCTCCTTGCTCACGATGGCTGCCTCTCGCCTCCCGGCCCACCCGGTGCGGACCGACCGGCACAGCCCATCGCCTTACGGCCCGGCCGCCCAGAGCGAGCTGGTGTTGCGACCCACAGCCCACCCCGACCCCAGCTCGGGACCGGCCGGGACCAGCAACCGACCACCGGTCAAGACCGCGGCCAGCCGCCACGGCGAACACGACCCACCCAACCGGCGGGCCACCGCAGCCGACAGGGCTCCGAGCATCTCCACCACCGCCGCGACCGGATCGGCTGTCGGTGCCGAAGCCGTGAACTCCGTGCCCAGTTCAGCGGCGGCCGCGGCAAGGACCGCCAGCACCCGCTCGGCGACCGACACGATCCGGCGCAACCAGCCCCGCACCGTCGAGGACGGCACGTTGAGCACCCCCGCGATCGGGCGGTGCCCCGCGCCGCCGGCCTTGGCCAGCAACGCCGCACCGATCACCGTGGCCGCGTCCGCCCGGCGCAGCAACACGCTCGCCGGCAACACCACCTGCGTCCGCCGGCACCCCCGACACCGAGCCCGCCGCGGCAGCAACCGGCCCACACCACGAACGAGCCGTTCCCGCGCCCAGCCCCACGGCCCCAACACAGACCCGCAGCCGATCACCGGGCAGCCCATCACCCCCGAGCGCAGGTCGTACTCGACCACCGCGCCGTCCAGCCCTACCGTCATCACGGGTGCACTCCAATGCACCAAGACGGCCCTTCCGTGTCGGCCAAGACATGCGGGAGGGCCGTCGCCTACCTCCAGGACCTCCTCACCCTGTCGTCGCACACGACCAACAGCAAGAGCAAGATCGGCCACGCCCCCAGACCCCCGCCGAGATCAGCCCACCCTGACGCCGTCATCCTCACCCAGCACGGCGGTCAACACCTAGGGCAGCCGGGCCACGTCAGGACACATCACATGCCGACCGCCGGCAGTCGCCTGTGACGCGTCTCCTTGTCGAGATAACAAACGATCCCCCGCGCGTCACGCTCGCAGGGCGGCATGATCGGACGTTGCGAGGGGGCACTAGACAAGCACTAGGCAGGTGTCAGCTAGTCCGACCCGGTGTCGATCAGCCCGCGCTGCCGAAGGAACTGGCCCGCGACGTCGGAAGCGTCACGCCCATCGAGGTCCACCGCCGCGTTCAGGTCGATGATGGCGCGCTGGCTCAGCTGTCTGTTGACCGAGTTGATGATGTCCATGAACTTGTCACCGCCGAGAGTGTCCAGCTTGTCTTCGCCGATCACGAGGGCGACATGCTGGTAGCCGAAGAGCCGTTCCGGGTCCTCCAGGAGTCGGAAGTCGCCGTCGGCGAGCTGAGGGTCGGTCGAGAAGACGTTGGCAACATCGACATCCCCTTCGAAAAGGGCGACGAACCGGGCCCCGATGGCGACGGGAACGAACTCCCCGTTGGTCAGCCGGTACACCTCCTGCATCCCCGCGAAGCCCTGGTACCGATCCTCGAACTCCGGCCGGGCGCCGAGTGTGAAGCTCTCCAGCCTGCGCAGATCCCCGATCTCGCGCAGCTGGTGCTGCTGGGCGAAGAGGAACGTCGTCGCAATCGCGTCGACGTTCTCGAACGGCGTCTGCTCGCTCAGCACCTGGCCGCGCGTCTCGTAGAACTCGCGAGCCACCCGGGCCGTCTCCTTCGCCGACTTGCCCTCGACATCCTCCCCCGCGACGACGGTCGCGGCGACACTGAGGTACTCGGGGTAGGCGTCGATCTCACCGTCCTGGAGCTCCTGATCGATGACCTCGGTGGGGCCGATGTTCTTGCGGAGGACGACCTGATAGCCGTCGTCGGTCAAGGCTTGCGCATACAGCTCGCCCATGATCACCGACTCGGTGAAGTCCTTCGTCCCCAGGGTCAGCTTCAGGCTCTCGCCCTGGGGCTGCGCCGAGCCCGGCCCGGCGCTGCCCGCATCACTGCAGCCGGCGAGGGCGGCCAGCAGGGCCAGACTGGCCCAGAACCAGGTCTGTCGTGGAACTCTGCGCACCGCCTACCCCCTCGTCACCCGGACGCCGCTGTCGTCGTCACCGCGCCGTTCGATGGCGATCCGCTCGACGTCACCGGGTACGGCAGCACCACCGATCGTGATCTCGAGCAGGCCGTCCTCGATCGACGCGCGCATGCTGCCGGCATCGATGTTCTGCGGCAGATTGATGCTCCGGCGGAACGGGCCGGTGCTGCGCTCCCGGACGTAGAACCGCGCCGACTCCACCTCGTCCTCGGGGGCACGCGTCCGCTCGCCCCAGATCCACAGCGTGTTGTGGGCGAGGGTGACCTCCACGTCATCGTTGTCGACCCCGGCCAGCTCGCAGCGGATGATCAGGTCGTCGCCGCGGACCAGGATGTCGGTGGTCGGCACCCACGCGGTCGCTTGCGTCCGCTGCTCGCCACCACCACCCAGCGCATGCTCGCGCATGCGAGACATCTCGGCGAAGGTGTCGATGAAGCCGTGGAACGGGCCCTTCGAGTCCCTCATGGCAAGTCCTCCGTCTCAGGTGGTCGACGTCGATCCAGCCACACTGGGTAGCGTGTCGCTGGCCGACTCCGTCGCCGGCGGGGTGAACGTCGGCGGCAGTTGCTCCTGGCGGACCTCCTTGTACAGAGCGGCAAGAAGCAACAGCATCGTGACGATGAACGGCAACGCCAGCACGATGGTGACCTGCTGGAGGGCGGCCAAGCCACCGCTGAGCAG
>DASUPQ010000863.1 GCA_036280995.1 Actinomycetota bacterium
GACGCCGCCGGGCCCCGGCCAGCCGGTGGAGCCAACGCCGGCCGCGCCGTCGGGCAGGCCGAGCCGCCGCGCCGACCGCGTCGGGGCCGACCGCGCCGCCCAGCCGGCGCCCGCCCGAGCCTCCGCCGCCGGCGGCGCCCCGCTCCCGACCCGGGGCGCGGCACCGGCCGCGGCCGAGCCGGCGCCGGCGACGCTCCAGGCCGCCTCGGTCCAGACGACCAAGGCCGGCCTTCCCCGCAGGGTCCCGCGGGCGAACCTCGCCCCCGGGATGGTCGCCGCGCAGGCCGCGGCGCCCGCCGCGAGCCCGACCCCCGGCGACAGCGCCCAGCCCTCCTCCTCCGCGGCCAGGTCCCCGGAGGAGGTCAGGAGCATGCTGTCGAGCTACCGCTCGGGCCTCGAGCGCGGCCGCATGATGGCAGCCGGCGAAGATGCCGACAGAGGCGGCGACGCCCATTCGTCCTCGAGGAGCGACGACGATGACGCAACTCAGTAGGGAAGCGCAGAACCTCAACTGGCTCGTCTCCAACTTCGCCAGGAGCGTTCCAGGGGTGGCGCACGCGATCGTGGTCTCGGCCGACGGGCTTCTCATGGCCGTCTCCGAGCGCCTGGACCGGGCCAGAGCCGACCAGCTCGCCGCCGTCGCCTCCGGGCTGGCCAGCCTCACCCAGGGTGCCGCCCGCTGCTTCGACGCGGGCGCGGTGAACCAGACGATCGTGGAGATGGAGAAGGGCTTCCTGTTCGTGATGTCGGTCAGCGATGGCTCCTGCCTGGCCGTGCTAGCCTCGCCATCCTGTGATATTGGCCTGGTCGGCTACGAGATGGCGCTGTTGGTGGCC
The DNA here is from genome assembly GCA_036280995.1 of Actinomycetota bacterium. Lineage (NCBI taxonomy): Bacteria > Bacillati > Actinomycetota > Actinomycetota bacterium. Next base: position 837 of record DASUPQ010000863.1, read on the forward strand.
CGCACGGGGGATGTGCTCACGCCCGCCCTCCGGGCCGAGCTGCAAGCGGCGCTGCCACGATGAGTATGGCTGGGGCTGGGGGAACCACCGATGAGCACCGAGGATCAGCAGGAGAACCGGCAGGAGCCGGGTCGGCTGGTCCGACCCTATGCCATGACCGGCGGGCGAACGCGTCCCGCGCATGACAACCTGGAGCTGGAGACGCTGGTCTCCACCACCTCGCAGGGTGAGACCTCGTTGACCCTGGGCCTCGAACGGCGGTCGATCGCCCTGCTGTGCAGGGACATTCTCTCCATCGCGGAGATCTCCGCCCGGCTCGACCTGCCCCTCGGCGTCGTCCGCGTGCTCGTCGGCGACATGGCCGATGAAGGGCTGGTCACCGTGCACCGGCACGCCAGCGTCGGCGACCGCCCAGACCTTGCGCTTCTCGAGAGGGTGCTCTATGGACTCCGGACAATATAGATCGGGCTCTCCCGCTGGGGAGTCGAGGGCGCCGACCCCGGTCAAGATCGTCATCGCCGGCGGCTTCGGTGTCGGCAAGACGACCTTCGTCGGCGCCGTCTCCGAGATCATCCCGCTGACGACCGAGGCCGCCATGACCACGGCCAGCCTCGGGGTCGACGACACCAGCCACATCCAGGGCAAGACGACCACCACGGTGGCCATGGACTTCGGCCGCATCACCCTGGACACCGACCTGATCCTGTACCTGTTCGGCACGCCCGGCCAGGACCGCTTCTGGTTCATGTGGGACGACCTGTGCCGGGGCGCCATCGGCGCCGTCGTGCTGGTCGACACCAGGCGGCTGGACGCCTGCTTCGCCGCCGTCGACTACTTCGAGCAGCGTGAGCTGCCCTTCGTGGTCGCCATCAACTGCTTCGACGGCGTCCTGGCCCACGCCGTCGAGGACGTCCGCGAGGCCCTGGTCATCGGCGAGGACACCCCGATCGTGGCCTGCGACGCCCGGGTCCGGGAGTCGGCCAAGACGACCCTGATCGAGCTGGTCCAGCACGCCCTGGCCCGCGCCTCGGCCGTGCTGCGCTCGCCCGCCAACACCCGCGGCGGGGTCGGCGCCGGCACCTCCAACCCCTGACCGGCCGGCCGTGACCGAGGGCGCCCACGTCCGGGCCAACCGGCGCCTGTGGAACGAGGACGCCGACGACTACCAGCGGCGCAACGCGCCCCAGATCCGCGACCAGGCCTTCACCGGCCACCTCGCCTGGGGCACCTGGAACATCCCCGAGTCGGAGCTGGAGGTGCTCGGCGAGGTCGCCGGCAAGGACTTCCTGGAGTTCGGCTGCGGCGGCGCCCAGTGGTCGACGGCCCTGGCCCGCAACGGCGCCCGGCCGGTCGGCTTCGACCTGTCCGAGCGCCAGCTCGCCCACGCCCTGCGCCTGCGGGAGGAGACGGGGATCGCCGTCCCGCTGGTCCAGGCGGACGCCGAGCGGGTCCCGTTCCGCGACGCCAGCTTCGACGTGGTGTTCGCCGACTACGGGGCATTCCTGTTCGCCGACCCCTACCGGGCGGTGCCCGAGGCGGCCCGGGTCCTGCGCCCCGGCGGCCTGCTCGCCTTCACCCACATCAGCCCCATCTACGACATCGCCTTCGCCCCCGACGCCGACCACGCCGGTGAGCGGCTGGTCAACGACTACTTCGGGCTCTACCAGCTGCAGGACGTGGACGGCACGGTCGAGTTCAACCTGCCCTACGGGGCCTGGATCCGGCTGTTCCGCGACAGCGGCCTGGTGGTCGAGGACCTGCTCGAGCCCCAGCCCGGGCCGGAGGCGACCAGCACCTACCGCGACGCCGAGGACCTGGCCTGGGCGCGCCGCTGGCCGGCCGAGGTCATCTGGCGGCTCCGCAAGCCCTGATCCCATCCCGCTACCACCGGCGCGGTAGCCGGGCCCGCCGCCGCTGCTCCGCCGGGAGCAGCCGGATCGCCTTCCCCCGGGCGACGACGCTTCCGGCCCTGGCCGCGACCATCGTCTCCGAGCACACGACCGGTACGACGAGGGCAGGGACATGGGCGAGCAGCTGGTGGAGACCGACGACCTGAGCAAGACCTACGGCGCCGTCAGGGCCGTCGACCGGGTCAGCCTGTCGGTGTGGCGCGGGGAGGTGTACGGGTTCCTCGGCCCCAACGGGGCCGGCAAGACGACCACCCTGCGGATGCTGGCCGGGCTGGTCAGGCCGACCGGCGGGTCGGCGACGGTCCACGGCGACCAGCCGGGGAGCCCGCGGGCCCTGGCCCGGACCGGCGTCCTGATCGAGGCCCCCCGCTTCTACCCGTACCTGACGGGCCGCGACAACCTGCGCGTGGTCGCCCGCTACGCCGGGGTCCCCGACCGGCGGGTCGAGGCGGTCCTGGACACGGTCGACCTGGCCGGCCGGGGCGGCGACCGGTACGCCGGCTATTCCCTCGGCATGAAGCAGCGCCTCGGGGTGGCGGCGGCCCTGCTGAAGGACCCGGAGCTGCTGATCCTCGATGAGCCGACCAACGGGCTCGACCCGGCCGGCATGCGCGACATGCGGGCCCTGCTCCGCGACCTCGGCGAGCGCGGCCACACCGTCCTGCTGTCCTCGCACCTGCTGGGCGAGGTGCAGCAGCTCTGCGACCGGGTCGGGGTCATCTCCGGCGGCCGGCTGCTGGCCGAGACCACCGTCGACGACCTGCTCGGCCAGGCCGGCCTGCTGGTCCGGGCCGAGCCGGCCACCGAGGCCCGGGCCTGCCTGGAGCGGCTGGTTGGCGCCGGCAACGTCGCCTCGGCCGACGGCGCCTTCCGGCTGCGGACCGGGCCGTCGCAGGCAGGCCGGGTGAGCCGTGCCCTGGCCGACGCCGGAGTGACCCTGACCGAGCTGCGTCCGCTGGAGCGGACGCTCGAGGAGGTGTTCCTGGAGATGACCGGGACCGGAAGGGCGGAACGATGACCGGGAGCTTCCTGGCGGAGATCCTCAAGCTGCGCAAGCGGCCCGCCACCTGGGTGCTGCTCGGGGTGACGCTGGCCCTGGAGCTGCTGTTCGGCTACCTGCTCCCCTACTCGAGCTGGGTCACCAGCGACCAGAACTTCCAGACCCAGGGCCTGGACCCGCAGGCGGTCCTGACCGGGACCCTGCCCGCCGAGCTGGTGCCGACCTCGCTCGGTGGCTTCCCGGTGTTCGCGGGCGCGCTGGCCCTGATCCTGGGCGCCCTGGCCGCCGGCAGCGAGTACGGCTGGGGGACCATGCAGACCGCCCTCACCCAGCGCCCGACCCGGCTGGCCGTCTACGGCGGCAAGCTGGCCGCCCTGGCCGCCGCCACCCTGGCCGTCGTCCTGGCCGTCTTCGCCGTCAACGCGGTCACGGCGGGGCTGATCGCCACCCTGGAGTCGCGGCCGCTCGACTACCCGTCGCTGGCCGCCCTGGCCGAGGGTGTGGGGTCGGGCTGGCTGATCATGGGCATGTGGTGCGGCCTCGGGGCCGTGCTCGGCTTCGCCTTCCGCGGCGTCGCCCTCCCCGTCGGCCTGGGCGTCGTCTGGGTCCTCGGGGTCGAGAACCTCGTCTCGGCGGTGGCCGACAGCCTCCTGACCGGCCTGCGGCCCCTGCGCGACCTGCTCCCCGGGGTCAACGCCGGCTCGCTGGTCTGGTCGCTGGCCCCCGGCGGCGGGGCGAGCGGCGAGCCGCCCCCCGGCGTGATCGACGCCGTCTCCGGCGGCCGCGCCAGCATCGCCCTGGCCACCTACGTGCTCGGATTCGCCGTCGCCGGCGCCCTGCTGGCCCGGCGCCGGGACGTGACCTGAGCCCCGGTCGGTCAGCCGGGCCGGCGGCGGGCGGCGGCCACGACCACCCCCACGGCCAGCAGGCCGAGGGCCACGCCGGTCAGCCCGACCCAGAGCGCGACGCCCGGTCCGCCCGGGCCGGCGGCTGGGTCGGGGGCCGCCTGCGGGGCCGGCTGGGCGGGCGCCGCCCCTGACCCGCTCTGGGAGCCCGACCCGCCGCCGTTGGCCGCCTTGGCGTCGGCGGTGACCCGGATGACCCACAGGCCGCTGTTCATGTCGCTGGCCAGGACCAGGTCCTTCCAGGGGAAGACGCCCCAGACCACGGGCATGTCGCGGCGGCCGCCCTGGGCGGTGGCCGCCGTCTGGCGGGGCGAGGTCGGCGGCGGCACGAACGAGGCGATCTCGCGGGGCCTGGCGGGGTCGGACAGGTCGACCACCCGGACCCCGTCGGAGTACCAGGAGGCGTAGGAAAGGCCGCCCTTGACGACGGCGTTGTGGACCGAGTAGACGCCGTCGAGGCCCACCCGTCCGTCCTTGCCGGGCACGGCCGCCTCGGTGGCGAAGGTCGACAGCAGCCTGGGCCGGGACAGGTCGCTGGTGTCGAACACCCGCTGGAAGGTCCAGGTGCGCCGGGACCCGCTGCCGACCGCCATCATCGTCTCGTCGTTCTGGACGAACAGGGTCTCGTCCTCGTTGAACCAGCCCGAGTGGGCGCCGCGGTAGCCGTCCTCGGGGCGGTAGGGGGTCTGGCCGATCAGCCGGGGCGAGGCCGGGTCGCTGATGTCCAGGAACTGCACGCCCGCCGACCAGAAGGAGGCGAACACCTTGTTGCCCCTGTCGAACGGCCAGGCGCTGTGGTCGAAGACGTCTCGCCGGGCGGCGAGCTGGCCCCTGGTCTCGGCCGGGCCGTCGCGGCGGACGTCCCAGTCGGCGACCTCGCGGGGGCGGCGCGGGTTGGTGATGTCGATGATGCGCAGGTCCCCGAGCCGGCCCTGGCTCAGGTTGAACGAGTAGGGCACGGCCGCCAGGGCCAGCACCCGCCCGTCGGGCCGCTGCACCACCCCGACCTCGTGCACGCCCGAGACGACCCCGCTGGGGAGCCGGCCCAGCTCCTTCGGCCTGGCCGGGTTGGTCACGTCGTACAGGGCCAGCCCGGCGAACCCCTGCACCTGCCGGGAGCAGCGCTGCACGCCGACGGCGGCCAGGTCGCCCTTGAACGCCCTGGTCCTGACCGACCCGACCCAGACGTCCTCCCCGTCGCTCCCGGGGAACTTGGCGAACGAGGCCAGCGCCCGCGGCTTGGCCGGGTCCTTGAGGCTGATCGCCCACACCCCGTTGGGCGGCTGGCAGTCCGCCTGGCGCAGGTTCCCGAGATAGGCCACGTCCTTGTGCGCCCAGACGTCCCCGTAGCCCCCGCGCTGCGGCGGCGCCAGATGCCCCACGACCTCGGTGCCGACGGTCGTCGGGGCCTGCTCCTGCCCCTGGCTCCCGGACGACGCCGGCGCGAGGAACGACGCCACCACCAGCACCGCCACGACCATGCCGGCCCGCAGCCCCTCACCCATGCGGTCCTCCGGCAGCCGACGTCCTCAACCCACTGTCGCACGACCCGCTGAGATTTCGCTGAGCGCCCGCCGGGTTCGGGCAGGCCGGAACCCCGACCCGCGGCTGCCGGTCCCCCGCCCCGCGGTCCCCGCCCTCGCGGTCCCCTGTCCCGCGGCCCCCGTCCCGCGGTCACGCCGGAACCCGACCCGCCGTTGTCGGGTCCCCCGGTGGGGGAGGCTACTCCCGGCGGGTTCGTCGGTGCGTCGGGTTGTCCACAGCCCCCGTCAGGCGGGTCCCCCGGCCCGTCAGGCAAGCTCGCCGGCCGTCAGGCGGGCTCGCCGAGGGCGCGGGGGAGGGCGCCCTCGTAGGCGTCGCGGACGCGGGAC
>DASUPQ010000864.1 GCA_036280995.1 Actinomycetota bacterium
CCGATCTGAGAGCGGGTCGTTGCAGCGGACATCCCGGGGGCCGGTGGTGATCCTCAGGGGGGCGGGGTTTCCAACGAACGGCACTTTCGGTCGCACGTTCCGCACTTCTCGGGGGCAATATCGCCCCCCGCGTGATCGCCCCCCGCGTGCTGCTGATCAAGATGTGGCGGCGTAGGCGGTGGCGGGCATGTCGAGCAGGTCGAGGACCTGTCGTTGGAGGGGATTGATCTCCGGTTCGAAGGTCTGGATGAGCTGGCCGTGTCGGTGGAGTTCGTGGCGGGTGAGGTCGGCGAAGATCTCGGTGATGCGTTCGGTGGACGGCGCGGTGCAGGCGCGGAGTTCGGGGTAGAGCGGGACGTGGTCGGTGGCCGCGGCGGTCATCGCGGCGCGGACCTGGCGTTCGATCAGCGCGCCGAGCAGCAGCGCCAGGAACTGGCAGCAGAACAGGGCCTCGATGCGGGCCGGGCTGCGCAGCAGCAGCGGCGCGGCGTCTTGCACGGACTTGAGCAGGTGGTGGCGGCGTTCCAGGTTGGGCTGGTAGCGGTAGGCGGCCAGCAGCCCGGCGTCGGTGAGCGTGGTGTCGTTGGTGATCAGCGGGAAGCAGCCGTCGGTGGCCGCGTCGTAGGCCAGCACGTCCAGGCGGATGTCCCAGCCGGTGGTGTGGCGGGTGGTGGTGTGGCGGCGGTAGCGGGTGGTGGTGGTTGGGCGGCCGCGGCGTTCCTGGCGGAAGGTCTCGGTGACGGTCTGGCCGACCGTGTAGCTGATCCAGCGGTCGGCGCCGGCGCGGGCCAGCGCGGCGGCGGCTTCGTCTTCGACGGCGACGCGGGTCTTGAGCCGGCACTTCGGTCCGGCCAGCCGGTCGGCCAGGGCGTCGATCGCGGCGGCGCCGGCCTGGATGCGGGCCTGGCGGGCGGCGGCGTCGCGGGCGGCCTTGGTGGTGGAGTGCACCCAGACGATGCGGTAGCCCTCGGCGGAGGGCACCGGCGCGGGGAAGGTCGAGTACACCTGGTCGGGCTCGCCGAGGCGAGCACCGGGGGTGCGCAGTGCCTCGGTCCAGGTCGGCCGGTGGGTCTGGGCCCAGTCGCGGAACCAGCGGTCCTCGCCGCGGCAGCGGGGCAGCACGGTGACGAACCGGCCCCCGGCCGCGGCGATGTGCCCCATCGCCTCCCGGGAGCACAGCTTGGAGTCCGCGACGTAGAGGAAGTCGGTGCGCCCGAGCATCCCGACCAGCTGGTCCCAGGTGGGCACGTGGGTGGGGTTGTCGGTGGTGTTGCCGTCGGCGAGCCGGTAGGCGATCGGGACCGCGCCGTCGGCGGCCACGGTGAGGATCCACACCAGCTGCTTGAGGTCGGGGCGGTAGTCCTTGGAGTGCCCGAAAGTGATCACCGGGGTGGGTTTGCCGCCGCGCGGGGTGCCGCTCGCGCCGTGGTAGACCCCGTGCACGCTGATCGAGGTGGAGTCGTTGTGCAACTCGGCGGTGCCGATGCCGAACTCGGCGATCACCGCCAGCATGAGCTCGGTGAGCAGGCTGGCCCGGTCGGCGTCGAACAACCGCTCCAGCGCGCGGCCGACCCGGTCGTCGTTGACCGCGTCGACCTCGTCGGCCGCCAACCCGAGCTGTGCCGGAGCGTAGCGGGCGACCCACTCGCCGAGCCCGTAGAGCGGCTGCCGGCCCAGCAGCAGGTTGGTGACCACCAGCCGCACCGCGACCGCCGGGGCCAGCCGCACCCGGGCATCGGTGACCGGCAGGTAGCGCGCCAGCAGCCCGGGCAGACCCGCGCGTACCCAGAAGTGGTTGACCAGCGGCAGCGCGCCCAGCCGCTGGCTGTGCAGCTCGAACTCGCCGCCGCCCGGCGTGTCCATCGGCACTCCCTTGACGTTAGCCGCCCGTGCCAGACAGTATCTCTACTGTCAGGTCTTCTCAGGAGCCTGACACGCCGAGGAAGGACACCGTGGTCGACACCGAGCTCACCCGCCTGCACCGCCGCTACCGGGCCCTGCAAGACCGGGTGCGCGAGCTGGGCTTCATCGCCTCGGGCAGCGTGATCGAGCGCTACACCGTCTGCGCCAGCCCCGGCTGCCGCTGCCACGCCGACCCGCCAGCCCGGCACGGCCCCTACTACCAGCACACCCGCAAGATCGCCGGCAAGACCGTGACCCGCCGGCTCACCGCCGAGCAGGCCGACCGCTACCGCGAGCAGATCGCCAACCGACGCACGCTCGACCAGCTGATCAGCGAGATGGAGCAGATCTCCAGCCAGGCCCGAGAGCTGCCCCCGACCCGATCAAGCTGACCGGCAACGAGCGCGACGCGCGGGGCGCAAATCATGCCTGAGAAGTGCGGAAAGCGGGACCGAAAGTGCCGTTCGTTGGAAATCCGGTGCTCCCGTGCACGGCGGGACGGCTGTCAGTTGACCCCGACTCGGCTGTCGGTTGACCCCGATTCGGCTGCCGGTTGACCCCGACTCGGCTGCCGGTTGACCCCGACTCGCGTGCCCATCGGCCCCGACTCGCGGTCAGGGGGCCGCGGCGACGACCTCCGCGAGCCGTACGGCCGTCGCCCGGGCCTGCTCGGCCGTCGGCGCCTCGACCATCACCCGCACGAGCTGCTCGGTGCCCGAGGGCCGCAGCAGCACCCGCCCGGAGTCGCCGAGCTCGACCTCGGCCGCGGCGACGGCAGCCCGGACGGCGTCCGACCGCGCCACGGCGGCCTTGTCGACGACCTGCACGTTCTCCAGCACCTGCGGCAGCGGGGTGAGGATGCCGGCGAGCTCAGCGAGCGGGCAGCCGGTCGCGATCATCCGCGCCATCAGCCGTAGCGCGGTGAGCATGCCGTCGCCCGTGGTGGCGTAGGCCGGGAGGACCAGGTGCCCGGACTGCTCGCCGCCGAGGCTGTAGCCGCCGGCCCGCAGCTCCTCGAGGACGT
>DASUPQ010000865.1 GCA_036280995.1 Actinomycetota bacterium
GGGGTGACGGCGAGCAGGTTGGAGCCGAGCGGGATGATCGGCCCGTGGGCCGAGAGGTTGTAGGCGGTGCTGCCGGCCGGGGTGGCCACGATCAGTCCGTCACCCATGAACACGGGCATCCGCTCAACCCCGTCGATCGACAGACGGAGATTGGCCGAGTGGGCGGACAGGCGGGTCACGGCGACCTCGTTGAAGGCAAGGGCCCGCGACCTGCGTCCGTCGGCGTGGGTCGCCGCCATCCGCAGCGGATGGATGGTGATCGGGCTGGCGGCGGCGACGCGTGCAACCAGGTCGTCGGGCCGGTACTGGTTCATAAGGAATCCAACGGTCCCGCGGTTCATCCCAAAGATCGGCCGACCGAGCTGCAGGTGCTCGTGGATGGTGTGCAGGAGCAGGCCGTCGCCGCCGAGGGCCACGATGACCTCGCAGTCGCCGGGGTCGACCAGGTCGTAGCGGGCCGCGAGCTCGGCCTGGGCCGCCCGCGCCGCTGCCGCGCTCGACGCGACGCAGGCGATGCGCGGCTTGGATACATTCCAGGACAAGGCACTATCCGCCAACGTCGATCAACGAGTCGACATACGAGGCCTCGGTCAGGTTCTGCTCCGGCCGGGGCAGCTCGCCTGGCGCACGATGTCCTCGTCGAGGGATCAGCAGACGCCGCGGGCGCCCCTGCGTGCGCTGATGGCACCGCCGCCCCGGCCGGAGATACCCGTGAGAGACCCGACCTGGACCCGGACCGGGGTCTGGGATCCGCGGTCGCGGTCTGCTCCAAGGCGCGGTGTGGGCAGCCCTCCCCGAGCCCGACGGGCTGGTCGGAGATCCACTGCGTATCGAGTCGGCCTCTGCCATGCCGCCCATGATGCCGGGCTGGCCCTGCTCCGGGTAAGCCTCGAGCCGGCCGCCGGGTCGAACGGCAGCGACTCGCATCCGGCGCCGCCCTCCGTCATCGGAACCCGTCGAGCCACCGCACGGCTGGCGCATTGCCGCCCACCACCGTCCGCTCGCTGCGGAGCCAACCTCACCATGCTCCATGATCTCACCGACCAGCTGGGCGGCGGCCAGCCCGTCCGGCCGTGCCGGACTCTCAGCCCGGACGCTGTTGCGTCGCGGTGACCAGCGCAAGTAAGTCGAGCTCGCCCTCTCTCTGCAGCCCGAGCCCGTCACGCCGCTTGGGGATAGGCTGGCCGCATGCGTCACACCCGGCTGTACCGACAGGGGGAGCTGGAGGCCAAGGACTTCCCGGCCGCCCAGATCTCCGACTACCTCCAGCAGCCGGACACGGTCGTCTGGCTGGACCTGTGCGAGCCCGACCAGCAGGACCTGGAGGTCATCTCCCAGGAGTTCGGGCTCCACCCCCTGGCGGTCGAGGACGCCACCCAGCAGCACGAGCGGCCCAAGCTGGACCGCTACCAGGACCACGCGTTCCTCACCGCCTACGCCGTCAGCCTGGATCACGACACCGGCCGGCTCACAACCAGCGAGCTGGCCGCGTTCATTACCCTCCGGGCGCTCATCACCGTCCGCAAGGACCCTCGGTTCGACATCGAGGGGGTGGTGGCCCGCTGGGACGGCTCGGCCGACCTGGCCGGCCACGGCGTCGGGTTCTTGCTGTGGGGGCTGCTCGACACTGTCGTCGACGGGCACTTCGCCGTCGTGCAGCAGCTGGATGAGGCCATGGAGGGCCTGGAGGACCTGCTGTTCGACGAGCGGCCCCATGGTGCTGAGGTGCAGCGCCGCTCCTTTGAGCTACGCAAGTCGCTGGTGGTGTTGCGCCGGGTCGTGCTGCCGATGCGCGAGGTCGTCAACACGTTGCTCCGCCGGGATCTGAAGCTGGTTGATGAGGCCATGGGCCCGTACTTCCAGGATGTCTATGACCATGTGCTGCGGGCCACGGAGTGGACCGAGTCCCTGCGGGACCTGGTCTCCACCATCTTGGAGACCAACCTCACCATCCAGGGCAACCGGCTGAACTCGATCATGAAGAAGGTCACCAGCTGGGCAGCCATCATCGCGGTGCCGACCGCGGTGACCGGGTTCTACGGCATGAACGTCCCCTACCCCGGGTTCGCCCAGCCCTCCGGGTTCGTCGCCTCGGTCGTGCTGTTGGTGGTCCTGTCCGGCGGCCTGTACCTGCTCTTCAAACGCCTCGACTGGCTCTGAGGTTGGATTCTCGGATGATCAACATCGGTGGTAGGGCCGCGGGCCCGAACTCGGGCTGGAAGCGACGGGCCCGGCAGTACCACCAGGGCATTTGTAGAAACGGTCGTACTTGCAACAGGCCCAGAGACGCTGACAGGTGCCGAGATCAGGACGTGGCTGACCGAGTAGCGGGACCAGGACGAGGCTGACCGATCCAGTCTTGTCGCTGGGCCGGCGGCGTCGTAGGTTGCAGGGCACTCGGTGCAGAAGAGGGGGCAGCGATGGCACACCCGAACGAGGATCTTGTCCGCCGGGGCTACGAGGCGTTCGCCAAGGGCGACATGGCGACCCTGCGCGAGCTGTTCGACCCTGAGATTGTCTGGCACTTCCCGGGCCGCAGCGTGCTGGCCGGCGACCACCGCGGCGTCGACGCGGTCCTGGGGTTCTTCGGAAAGACGATGGAGCTGACGGCCGGCACCTTCCGGGTAGAGGTGCATGACGTGGTGGCCGACGACCAGCACACCGTCGGCCTGCACCTGGCCACCGGCGAGCGTGAGGGCCGGACGCTGGAGGACCGCGAGGTCCTGGTGTTCCACATCCGCGACGGCAAGGTCGTTGAGGCCTGGCAGTACCTCGAGAACCAGTACACCTACGACGAGTTCTTCTCCTAGCCGCTGTGGCTGAGCCAAGGCCGTTGCTGGGACCGCTGTTTAGGAGACAGGAGCGGATCGTCCACGGCGTGCTGAGTGCTGTCCCTGCAGCTCAAGTCGGGTGGGTCGTCCAGCCAGTGCGCTCCTGTAGGGCCGAGTAGCAGTGGGTGGAATGACAGGCGGGATGACCGGCAGGCTTCCCGCCTCCTCGCTGCATCGAGCTGCCAGCTCACTCCTCTCCCGGTTCGCTGGAGTTGCGTGAAGCGGGTAACGGTGCTGTCCGTCCGAGGACAGCATGCTGCCAGGGCCAGCGCCCGTCGATCTCCACCTCCAGCGAGAAACTCAGGAACGTCCGGATGAGCACGATGAGCCCGAGGACTGCCACGTTCTCAAGTGAAGGCTGGACGGCCACGGTCCTGATGATGTCGGCCGCGACCAGGAACTCCAGCCCTAGCAGAATGCTCCGTCCAAAGACCGTCCGGACGATCCGGTAGGCCTCCTCCACACCCTGGCCGCCGGTCAAGGCCAGCCCAGCGCGGACAAGGGCCGCCGCCAAGCCCAGCACGAGCGTCACGATCCCAATGATCTCGACGCCTCTGGCGATGGCGTCCATCGTCTGCTCGAAGCCCATCCCCGCCCTCCTTGGCCAATCGACGCTCGGAGCCTAGGACGACCGGAACTGTGGGAGATAGTGAGCGAAGAAGCCAACCGCCGGAATAGATGAACATATGGTCGATGGGCAGTGGCAGAAACGGGACCGGGCTTCCCAGTCAAGGCCGAAAACTGGATCGCGCGCAGGTCGGCCCGCAGGCCTCAGGCCTGTCCGGGGATCTCGATCTCGGCGCTATCGGCCAGGAGCGGCGTGTGCTGACGCTCCAGGGTGGGGAATCACCTATGCCCGGTTTGGGTTCTCCGGTTGTCCCTCACGATGGAGGTCGCAACGTGGCCGAACCGTCCGCCAGTAACGTCGGCCGGCGTCCCGTGTCCCGCCGGCAGGCACTGGCGTACGGGAGCAGCCTGGCCGCGGCGATGCCGCCGCCGAGCGGCGCGCCCGACAGATTGGCGTGTCGATGTTCATTGCGGTGGTCGACGACTGCGGCGTGATCAAGATGTCGTCGCGGATGGACGGCAACAGCCAGGCCAGCGTCACCATGGTTCCGCCCAATGCTGTGACCGCCACCGCGTTCCGGACCCCACCGCCACGCTGGCTCAGGGGGGCCGGCGATCCGACCCAGCTCGCCTCGATCGTCGGAGCCGGCTTTAGCCTGGCTGGACCGAGTGGGGATGCTTCCAAGAAACCGTCTCAACCCGGGAGGCAAGTAATGACGGAACCGACCCTTTACGAGCGGCTCGGTGGCGCATTCGCCATCGCTGCGGTGGTTGACCACTTCAGCGACGCTGTCGTGCAAAACCCGATCGTCGGCCAGAAGTCGGAGAACCCCGACCTCCGCGAGTGGCACACCAACAATCTGGGCAGACTGCCGGGCCTCAAGTTCATGCGCACCTTGTGGGTCTGCGACATTTCCGGTGGCCCTCAGCAATACGTCGCCACGGTACCGGGCAGCACGCCGCTCGGCTTGGAGGAAGCGCACCGCAAGCTGAAGATCTCGCCCGCCGAGTTCGACGAAGTCGCGGCTGAGCTCGCGCGAACGCTTGACGTCTTCAAGGTGCCCGAGCGGGAGAAGGGGGAGGTTCTGGGCGCATTCGCCGCACACAAAGACGAGGTGACCCGGGGATACACCCAGTAGCCGCGCAGGCGGGGAGCAGAACTCGTCCGCTGTTCAGGATCGCCGTCTTGGTGGTCCTCGCGCTGATGTGCGCTGGGTGCGCTGGCGAAGGGCGGGAGTCGTCGGCGGACGCGGACGGCGAGCTGATCGTGGCCGCGAGGGCGGGCGACGTCGATCGCGTGCGGTCGCTGCTGGGACGGGACGCTGCTGTCGACGCCCGCGACGCCAGCGGCGCGACCGCGCTCGTCGCCGCCGCCTACAGCAATCATGTCCACGTCGCCCGCAGCCTGATCGAGGCCGGGGCGGACGTGAACGTCAAGGACGAGCGCCAGCAGAGCGCCTACCTCATCGCCACCAGCGAGGTCGGGGACGACCCGCGCTTGCTCGAACTGACGCTCGCGAACGGCGCCGACGTCGACGCGAAGGACAGCTACAACGGCACCGGGCTGATCCGTGCCGCCGACCGCGGCCACGTCCGCATCGTGGAGCGGCTGCTCGACACGGAGGTCGAGATCGACCACGTCAACCGCCTCGGTTGGACGGCGCTCCTGGAGGCGATCATCCTCGGCGGCGGTGACCGGGGGCACACCGAGGTCGTGCGCCTGCTCGTCGAGGCAGAGGCCGAGGTGAACCTTGCCGACGGCGAAGGCGTGACGCCGCTGGCGCACGCGCGGCGGCGGGGGTACGACGAGATCGCGGCGATCCTCCAGCGGTCGGGTGGGCGGGCGTAGCGTCGGGTGGATCGCCCGTGCCAAGCTGTTAGGAGCGATCGGTGGGCCAGGGCAGCTTCGCTATGGCGGCTTCATTACGACGACGCGTCTTCAGCCTCGAATGGCGGCGCCAGGCCAAACTGGCTGTCGACGATAGTCCGCGGCGAGGGTGTCGCCGTACACCGGCGCGTAGGTCGCGTGGTCCTGGGGCGTCACCGTGCGCATCGACTCCGCCACCGTCGGGGTCGCGACCGCTCGCACCCCGGTGAAGGCGTCGCTCATAGGCCATGTAAGGCGGTGACCTGCGTGGCGGGGAAGATGTAGACCAGATCGAAGAACAGCTCCAGCGGAGTCGCCCGGTGTTCCTGGTTCGTGGGGCGCGCTGGGCAGAACACGGACGCGGCGCCGTTCCTCGCGGTGGCTCGTCCAGGTTGACCTGGTCAGTCGGGCGTCTCGACGCCTCAGCCTGCTCGGCGTCGTCGATGACCGCAGGCTGCTGGATGTCGTCGGTGCTGGTCGCGGCCCAGCTGGCCAGCAGACGCAGGGCATCCTGCACTGAAGGGTGTGGCAGATCGACTCGACCCCGAACGGGTCGCGGTGAGTGTTGATGAACCGGGTCATGTCGGCAGTCGCGGGGCGAGCTCCCGCACGCGGATAGTCCGAATGGCCGGGCTGGGCAGAAATCCGCCACACTCTTCCTCATGCGGGGGGATGGATCGACGCTCCAGATCCTCGGGCCGGTGGAGCAGACCCGGCCTGCGGGGCCGGTGCGGCTCGGCGCAGTCAAGGAGCGCTGCCTGCCCGCGGTGTTCGCCCTGCACTTGGGCGAGGCGGTGCAGTGGGAACGCCCCGAGCGGGTCGCCCGCGACCGACACGCCCTCCTGCGGAAGGGCAATCGGTATCGGCATAGGACCTCATGGAGGCATCGAGCCGACGGAAGACGGCCTCCTGAGACCGGAGCAAGGAGGGACCGGATGAACGTTGAGCAGACCACCGCCACCGAGACCCAGGCGCTCCGTCAGCTGGCCGCCTTCCCGCTGGTGGAGGCGATCTTCGGCCGCCGGTCGCGCCGGTTCGCCCTGGGCGATGAGCTCCCCGACGGCCCGCTCGCCTATCGCTCCAGGCACGAGCCAGTGCCGCTCAGCGACCTGGAGCGGATGCTGGTGCTGAGCGCAATGGGCGGGACAACGGGCTGGCACTACTCGATCACCCGGCACGCCCGCTACGCCCCCCACATCTCCAACTACGCCGCCGGCGCCGCCGGGCGGACGTTCCCCTCAGCGGCTGGCTTCCACACCGCCGAGCTGTTCTTCACCGACGACACCGGCCTGTACTTCTTCCCCACCCGGGACGCCGGCGCGCTGGTCGACCCGGCCACCGAGGAGGTGACGCCCGAGCTGATGGTCGAGCGCCACCGCGACCGGGCCCGCCAGCTGTCGGAGCGGCGGCTGTACCTGCCGGCCGAGGAGCCGTATCTGGAGGGCCACAACACCTGGTGCGTGAACGTCTCCGGCTCGTTGCTGGTCATCCCGGTGGCCGACATCGCCCAGCACCTGCTGGCCATCTTGTGCTTCTTCACCCAGAACGGGTACGCGATCTACGACGACGTCAACCGCCGCCAGATCCCCGGGCTGGAGCAGTTTCGCGGCCTGGTGGATGTCGAGGAGCCGTTCCC
>DASUPQ010000866.1 GCA_036280995.1 Actinomycetota bacterium
AGCTCCTCCTCGAGCAGCGTCAGCATCTCGTGCGGTCCGTCCGCCGTGGCCAGCCGGTCTCGCAGCTCAGCAATGGCGGGCCGGCCCCAAACCTGCTCTACCGTCACCGGCCGGTCACACAGCTCGGCCGCGGGCATCGGCAGGAACGGCGCCAGCCCCCACGGCTTGAAGTGCACGCCGACGGACCGGGTCCGGAGTGGGTAGCCGAACTCCAACGCGCGGGTGGGCACGGTGACCACGCAGCCGTCGGCGTACTCGGCCGTCTCGATGTCGGTGCCGGCGCGGATGCGGAACGGCGCCCCGAGGTTGACGATGAGCAACGCCCCCGGCATCGGCGGCAGCGTCAGCCGGGCGTACGGCGGCGCACCCTCCAGGTAGTAGAGGTCGTCGATCAGCCCGTCCAGCGGCGGTCGCGGCACTCTGGACACGTACTCCATGCCCACAGTATCGCCGACGCCCCGCCGGCATCGCGCGCCGGGATGGTCCAGCCGCGCTGCCGCCAGCATCGAGCCGGCGCCGATCCCGGACGAGCGCCCGGCCGCGGACATTTGCGTGGGTTACGCGTGCTGCGTGAGCGATGGAGGATTCTCGGCCCTCCAGTGTCGCCCTGCATGGGGGAGGCGCTAAACCAACCCTCTGCTGCGTTACCGTGTCCTGACTACGCGGCCGCGGGCTGTTCGCCGCCAAAGTCGACCTCGTCCAGCGCGGGGTCGAACACGTCCGGCGGGATGTGGAGTTCGTCGGTTGCGTAGGCGCCGAACCGGAGGATGTGGGAGGTCAGGTAGGGCGAGAGCTGGGCCAGATCCTCAGCGGTCACCTGCCACCCTCGGCAACCAGCTGCCGGATGACCTCCATCATGTCGATCGCGGTGTGGAACACGATCAGGTTGCACAGCAGCGAGTTCCATTTGACCGACTTTCCTGCTCGGCCGGGTCGTTCTCGGCGATCACGCCCTGGTTGCCGAACCGGGGTCCAGGCGGAGAACCCGTTGTAGGCCTCGGCCTTGTTGGTGGCCGCGGTCACCCGTGCCCGCAGCCCCGAGTCGGCGAGGAACCGCAGCAGCGCCACGGTCCGCATCACGCGCCCGACCTCCCGGAACGCCTTGTAGATCTGGTTTTGCGCGAGTTCGACGACAATCGGCGCATCAGCGTCACCGAAGACACTTTGCATTGTGAAGAGCCGTCATTAGTCGTCGATCGGCGCGACGACGAGGACTCCGGCGGGCTCGGATACATCTTGGTCAGCGAGCCGGGTCGGCCTACCTAACGGACCGACCGAGGCGATCAACGGTCGCCTCGAACACCTCCACGGCTCTGCCCTTGGCTTACGCAATCTCGCGAAGTACATCGCCAGATCGCTACTCGAGACCGGCGGGTTCAGACCACAGCTACACCCTCGATCGTGAAGAGCCCATTATCGGTGGTTTGTTGACTTAGGGCTGGTCGAGGGGTAAGAGGGCTTCGCGAGGACCACGCGCTTTGGAGACGCGGCGATGACCAAGCGTCGAGCCTGCCCACCCGCACCCGGCCCGCTGGAGGACTACGCCGCCCGATTCGATGCACTGTTTGGCCGGCTGGCCCAGCGCCGCAGCTTCCGCGCCTACCTGCAAGGGCTGCTGCTGCCGCGGGACCGCAACAAGACCCTGACCGCGCTGGCCGGCGCCGAGCCGATCCTCGGCGCCCAGCATGCGGCCGTGCAGGAGCTGCAGTGGTTTCTCACCGAGTCGACCTGGGACCACGAGCAGGTCAACCAGCGACGGCTCCAGCTGCTGCTGGGCGACCCGGCGACCCGCCCGCACGACCACGGCGTGCTGGTCATCGACGACACCGGCGACCGCAAGGCCGGCACGGCGACCGCGCACGTGGCCCGCCAGTACCTGGGCTCGCTGGGCAAAACCGACAACGGCCTCGTCGCGGTCACCAGCCTGTGGGCCGGCGAGCGCGTCTACTGGCCCGCCCACACCAGCCCCTACACTCCGGCGTCCAGGCTGCCTGGAGGCAAGCGCGATCCGGAGTTCCGAACCAAACCGCAGCTGGCCGTCGGGCTCGTGCAGACCGCCCGCCAGGCCGGCATCGGCTTTCGCGCCGTGGTCGCCGACTGCTTCTACGGCGACAACGAGGGCTTCACCCAGGCGCTCGGCGCCGCGGGGGTGGCCTATGTCCTGGCGGTCAAGGCTCGCAAGGGGGTCTGGGCGTCGGCCGACCAGGCCCACAGCCCACAGGAAGCAGCCCACGAGCTGGCCTGGACGAGTCCGGCCGACCCCGGCGATTGGACCCCGTTTACCCGCCGGTTCCGCAACGGGCACACCGAGACCTGGTGGGCGGCCGAGGCGGCGCTGCCGGCGGCCGGCTGGGGTCCGGACCAGCCCGTTCGGCTGGTGGTGGCGACCACCGACCCGGCCACGCTCCCGAAGCTGACCACCTGGTACCTGGTCAGCAACCTGCCTCGCCCCGGCCAGCGGGCATGCGGTCCATTCCCGCCCGCCGGCCTGGCCGAGCTGGTGCGCCTGTACGGGCTGCGCAACTGGGTCGAGCAGGGCTACAAGCAGGTCAAACACGAGCTTGGCTGGGCTGACTTCCAGGTCCGAAGCGACCGGGCGATCCGCCGGCACTGGCAGCTGGTGTGCTGCGCGTTCTCGTTCTGCTGGTGGGCGTGGTTTACCAAGCAGCCGGGCCACCAAGCAGCGCCCTCCGATCCGCACGCCACCCCAGCAGCAGCGCGGGGGAGACGACCCGACAGCGGCCAGCGCACCCTCACCAGGGTGGTGTCCTGGCCGGTGACGCTTCGCCGGGTCCGAGGCTGGCTGACTCCCTGGGTCGTGCTCAGGCGCTGGTGGCGGGCATGGTCGACGGCGCCCCCACCGGTCCAGCTTGGGCTGCTGCTTGACACCGCTCATGCCGGACAGCCGCTGTACCTCTACATCCCGCCGTAGCCAACAAACCACCGCTAGTTGAGGCGGGCCGTCACCGAGGTGCCGAAGCGCTCGCTGATCAGCGCCTTGAGGCCGTGCGGGAAGTCGCGCTGCGCGGCCAGGTGGGCCCGGGTGAGCCGCCGCTGGGCGCCGGCGTCACCCTCGAACGCGGCGATGCACAGCTCGGGCTCGGCGTTGGCCAGGGCCAGGATCGCCCC
>DASUPQ010000867.1 GCA_036280995.1 Actinomycetota bacterium
GTTTCGTCGGGCAGATCGAGGGACTTCCGCTGCATGTGGGCCACCGGCAGGTCCTCCTCGATTTACTCGCCTGAGCCGTCGTCGACGAAGGTCTCGTCGGCAGCGCGGATGGTCTCACCGCCGACCCCGCCGAGACTGGCCGGCATCCGTCTGGGCAGGGTTGGCGGCTCGACGAATCGGTCCACCAGCTCGCGGGTGCCGTCCACCCCGAGTCGATCGAAGAGCAGCTCGAGGCGCGCCGCCAGGTGGGCACCGATCTCGGCCTCGGCCTCCGGACCGATGGACCACAGGGCCTCCTTGAACGGACCGAGCGCCTTCTTGCGGGTCTTGTACAGGAACTGCTCGTCGGTCTCGCCCGGCTTGCGCTCGTCGGCGCAGTTGACCAGGCACCACGCCATCATCTCGGCCCGCAGGTCGGCGGGCAGGCCGCCACCGTCGTACAGGATGTTCTGGAACCCGGTGGCGAGGTGGATCTCGGCGCAGCCGGCGGCCGGGAAGTGGCCGAACGCCTCCTCGGGCAGGGTGCTGGCGCCGTGCTGCACGCAGCCGGCCAGCCCGAACTCCTCCCGGGCGACGGTGGACAGGCGCTGGAGCGTGTCGAAGTCGATGGCAACCGGCGCCACGCTGCCGTCGGCCAGCACCACCCCGCCGTGGGAGGTTCCGGTCTGGATGCTGACCTTGCTGATCCCGGCCGGCGCGTCATCGCCGCCCAGGGCCGATCGGTACTCCGCCAGGTAGGCGCGAAGCTCGGCCTCGGTCGAGTTCGTCTTTCCCACTTCCCCGATCTCGCCGCCGACCGAGATCGTCACGCCCGGTGGGTCGACCTCGCGCACGAGGCGGGTCAGGTCTGCCGTCCGCTCGGCGTTGACCCGCTGCTGCTCCTCGATGCTGGGCAGCGACAGGTCGACGAGGGTGCTGGCGTCGATGTCGATGTTCAGGAATCCGGCGCCGACCGCCTCGCGGACGAGGTCGCGAAGCCCGTCCACCTCAGCCACCGGGTCCGAGGCCCAGCGGGTCGCGTTGAACTGGAAGTGGTCGCCCTGGAGGAAGACGGGGCCGCGCCACCCTTCACGCAGCGCGGCGGCCAGGATGACGGCGGCGTATTCGTCGGGGCGCTGGTCGGTGTACGCCATCTCGCTCTTCGCGATCTCGAACACGAGCGCGCCAACCTGGCGCGCGCTGGCGACGGTGAACACGGTGCGCGCCGTCAGGTACCCCGCCGCGCGGACGTTGATGGCGGGCACGGTGAAGGCGGTGGGCGGGAGCTCGCCGCGCCCGCGAGCGAGGTACAAGTCTTGGATCGAGGCTGACGGGCAGCCGAGGGCCTGGCTGGCGGCCCAGACCGCCCAGCGGGCCGCTTCCCGGGCTGCCGGGTCACGCAGGAAGACCGCGTCCCGGACCAGGCGGTCGGTGAGCGGGCCCTGGAACGCCGCCGGATCGGCAACCGAGAGGCCGTGGGGCGTGATCTCGGCAGCCGGTGCCAGGGTTGCGCGCAGGGCATCGACGGGGGCCACCGTCATGGGCCGCATCCTAGCCCAGCCATCCGAAAGCGGCGAGAAGGACGAAGGCCAGCAAGGGGGCGATGACGAGGCCGACCACCCCGGCCACGAGATACCAGTCGCGCCCGCCTGACGGGTCCACTCCCGGCCGGCGCGAGATCCTCCCCCACCAGGCCACCACGGCGGTCAGGAGGGCGACGTACAGGACGGCGGCCAGGGCGATGACCGCGAGGACCAGCTCGCGGGCGGGGCCGCAGTCGAGCGCCAGCCATCCGCCGGGCGGACACGGCCCGGCGAGCTCGGCTCCGACGACCAGGGCGGCCCCGGCCAGGACGACGGCCGACCAGCCGACGTGGACGAGGAGGCGGCGGTTCAGACTGGCTGGGGCCGGCTGAGCCGGTTCAGCCGGCGCGGGCTGACGCGGCGGCAGCGGCCTGCGCGTCTCGCCGGGCCGCGCGCCGGAACTCGTAGTACAGGTAGGCCAGCGCGGTCGCCGTCCCGCCGGCGGTCATCGCCCCGAGGCCGAGCGCGATGAGCGGCAGCTCGAGCGGGATGAACGACCCGCCGGCCACGTTGAACACGAAGTACGGGATGAGCAGGAGCATGACGAGGAGGTAGTTGGCCAGCGTGAACAGGCGGATGAGGGTCCATCCCGGGCCCTGCCGCCCGCGCGAGGCCTGGATGAGGTAGGCCAGGATCACGACCAGGACGAGGTTCGTCCAGGCCACGCCGTTGGCGATGATGAACCCCACCTCCTCGGAGAACTGGAGGAAGGGGATGTACAGGGTCACGCCGTAGAAGACCGAGTTCGGCACGTAGGTGACCAGCCAGTACACGAACAGGAACGCGGGCACTGCCTTCAGGCTGGCGATCAGCCACGTCTCGGCCCCGAACAGGAGCCAGATCGTGAAGTCGTCCGCCTCGCCGATGAGGCGGGCGAACAGGCCGCGGCGACGGGGCAGGGCGTAGGTCGTCATTCGGTCTGGTCCAGCAGGAAGGTGATCAGCGCCTGGAGCTCGGATGCGGTGAGATCGGACTCGGAGAAGGCGGGCATCCCGGTCGGGTTCCCATCGTTGTATACGCCAGACGAGTCACGGATCCACTGCTCGAAGAAGGCTCGCTTGTCGGCCTCGTAGTCCGTCAGGCGCAGCTCGTCCTGGGAGACGGGCGTGGGAAGCTCCTGGTTGGGGGTCAGGGCGGTGCCGACCGTCTGGAGGTTCGGGCCGATCCCGCCCTCCAGCTCCGCGCCGTGGCACGAGAAGCAGCCGGCATCGGTGAAGACCTGGGCCCCGGCCTCGACCGTGTCGGGAACCTCCTCCGGCGGGTTGGCGAGGCTCTCAGCCGCCCACTCCCCGATCATCGCGGTCAGCGCTTCGATCTGCTGGCGGGTGAGCGGACCGCCGTACTCCTGGCCCCAGGCCGGCATCTCGCTGGCGATATTGCCGGAGCGGACCACCCCGCCGAGAGTGATGACCCACTGCACGTAGTTGTTGAGCGTCTGCGCCCCGCCGGTCTGCGCCCACTTGTTGGCCAGCGCAAACGAATGGAGGTTGGGACCGATGAGGTTCGGGCCGCCCATCCCGTCGAACCCATGACACCGGACGCAGTTCGCGCCGTACGGCTGGAGGTGGGGCAGGATGGCGGTCACGACCAGCGATCCTTCGATTCCGGAGGCGGACACCGTCGTCTCGCCTTCATCAGCGAACTTCACGGGGGCGGACGCCTCGTCTTCGATCTCGACCTCGAACGGGGTCGTTCCGGTTCCGGTCACGGTGAGGGTCGCGCCGGTCTGGTTGCTGAAGCTGATGCTCGAGTTGGCATACAGCTCGACCGCCTCGACCGGTTGCGGCTCCCCATCCACTTCCACCACCCGGGTGAATGCGGAGTCCTGGATGTCGACGTCGATCGTGTAGGTGTCGTCGGGAAGGAACACGATCTGGCCGAACTCGAGCAGCTCCTCGTCGCGGATGCCGGTGAACACCTCGCGGCGGGGCGCATCGGTGATCCAGTAGAAGGTCGTGAACGCCGCAAAACCCACCATCAGCGCCACACCGAGCGCCTTCATCCGCATCGGCGTGTCCCTAGTTGGCGCAATGCGCGATGTCCTCGGTCCGGCGGCTGTCGAAGGTGTCGGTCCCGATCGGCGGGCCGCTGATCCGCACCGAGGTGTCGACGATGTACACCCCGTCCTCGATCCGGTGCTCGAATCGGTCCATGCCGCGGGGGGCCGGTCCGTCGCGCTTCTCGCCGATGATCGTGTACTTCGATCCGTGGCACAGGCACTCGAACCACAGGCTGCGGTCGCACAGCTGCGGGACGTTGCAGCCGAGGTGCGGGCACTTCCGGTAGAGGGCCAGGATGTCCATCCCCGGGTCGGGGACCTCCTCCCCGGTGCCCTCGACCCGTGACTTGCCGGCGGGCACGTTCACGATGAACAGGCGTGCCTTGTTGTAGATGAACGGCAGGCCCCGAACCCATTCCGGCTGCTGGGTCGCGATGTCGCTGGCGCTGCCGATGACCAGGTTCGGGTCACCGAGGCCGCCTTTCAGGTTCGGCCACAGGAACAGGATCGTGCCGCCGAGGAACTGCAGGGTGAGCAGCCCGACGCCGACACCCACCGCCTGGCGGAGGAAGTTCCGGCGGCTGATCTCGCGGACGGGGGGTCCAGGTTGCTCACCCCAGCTCGGCGGCTGACTAGTCACGGTGCCGTCCTCACAGGGTGAAGAACAGGCCGTCCCACGGCCATACCCAGTTCCACCCGGGGCCGCGGAAGAAGGCACCGATGAGGGTCACGCCGATGCCGAAGAACATGATCGTCAGGAAGAAGATCCACGCCACCTTCCGGTCGCGGGCCGCGCGGTACGGCGACTTGTCGATGTACGCGATGAGCGCCAGGCCGATGAAGTACATCGGGGGGATGACGATGCCCGCCACCGTGGTGTTGAAGTAGGCGAGCAGCTCCTGCAGGCCGAGGAAGTACCACGGCGCCTTGGCGATGTGGGGCGTGACGTTGACGTTCGCCTGCTCCTCCAGCGGGGCCTGGACGAAGAACGACATCACCAGCAGCATGCCGGTGATCAGGCACGCCATCAGGAACTCGGCGCGCAGCAGGTGCGGCCAGGTCAGGACCGTCTCGTCCGGTCGCTTGTCGACCCGGACCATCGACTCCTGGCGGACGTAGGCCAGCAGCCGGAAGCGCTCCGTGCCCGGCGCGCCGGGCGGACCCGGCAGCTTGGGCCCGGGCCCGGGGACGGCCGGCGGGGCGGTGGGGACCGGGGCCTGGGTCGGGGCGTTCTTGTCGGCCGTCGCGTTCGGCCGCTTCTCGATGGTCATCGGTCAGTCGCGGCTCATACCGGTCCGCTGATCCC
>DASUPQ010000868.1 GCA_036280995.1 Actinomycetota bacterium
TGCGCCTGTACCCGCCCATCTACCTGGTGCTGCGCCGGGCCGTGGCCGACGACGAGGTGGGCGGCTACCGCATCCCGGCCGGGGCCAACATCGCCCTCTGCCCCTACGTCACCCACCGCCACCCCGGCTTCTGGGACAACCCGGCGGGCTTCGAGCCGGAGCGGTTCGCCCCCGAGGCGGCCCGCCGGCGCCACCGCATGGCCTTCTTCCCCTTCTCGGGCGGCCCCCGCCGCTGCATCGGCGAGGGCTTCGCCCAGCTCCAGCTCCCCCTGGTCGTGGCCATGGTCGCCCAGCGCTACCGCCTCAGCCTGCTCCCGTCCCGCCCGGCCGAGGTCGAGGCGGCCGTCACCCTCCGACCCCGCCCCCCCATGCTGATCCGGGTCGACCGGACGACGGCGAGGAGTCGGCCTGCGGCCGACGACCGATAGCCTTCGACCGGCTCCGCCGGTCGACTAGGCGGCCGGGTTCCAGAGGGCCTGGCCGGTGAACGGGTCGAACAGCGACAGCTCGCTGACGTCGACGGCCAGCTCGACCCGGTCGCCGCGGCGGACCGGGTGGCCGCGGGGGAAGCGGGCGATCAGGTGGGCCTGGCCGCCGGGGGGCTTGTCGATCCCCGGGGTGTCGCTGACGGTGACCGAGGTGGTGGCGATCGGGCAGCTGACCAGCAGCTCGTAGCCGAGACGCTCGATCCGGGCCGCGGTCGAGAACAGCACCGGCAGACCCGGCTCGGAGCCGGCGTCGGTCACGTGCTCGGGCCGGATGCCGACCGTGACCGGCCCGCTCCGGCCCCGCATCAGCCCCGACGGGGTGCCGGGGAAGGGCAGGCGCTGGCCGCCGATGACCACGTAGGTGCGGCCGCCGTCCTCCTCGATGTAGCCGTCCACGAGGTTCATGGCCGGCTCGCCCATGAAGCTGGCCACGAAGGTGTTGGCCGGCCGCTGGTACAGCGCCCTCGGCTCGTCGACCTGCTCGATCCGCCCGCCCCGCATCACCGCCACCCGGTCGCCGATGGCCATGGCCTGGGACTGGTCGTGGGTGACGTAGACGGCGGTGACGCCGAGCCCGTGCTGGAGCTGGGCCAGCTCGGTGCGCAGGCGGATGCGCTCGCCCGCGTCCATGTGGGTGAGCGGCTCGTCGAGCAGGAACACCTCAGGCACCCGCACCGTGGCCCGCCCGACGGCGACCCGCTGCCGCTGCCCGGCCGAGAGCGTCTTCGGCTTGCGGTCCAGGAAGCGGCCCAGCCGCAGCACCCGGGACTCGGCCTCGACCCGCTGCTCGATCTCCTCGGCCGGCAGCTTGCGCAGGGCCAGCCCGAAGCGGAGGTTCTGGGCGGCGGTCAGGTGCGGGTACAGGGCGGCGGCCTCGAACACCATGGCCAGGTTGCGCTCGCCCGGCGGGAGGTCGTTGACCACCCGGCCGCCGATGCTGATGGTGCCCCCGCCGAGCGGCTCCAGGCCGGCGATCAGGCGCAGCACGGTGCTCTTGCCGCAGCCGCTGGGGCCGACGATCACCATCAGCTCGGCGTGGCGGACGTGCAGGGTCAGGTGCGAGACGGCCGCGGAGCCGTCGGGGTACACCCGGGAGACATCGTCGAGCAGGACGTCGGCCATGCTGCTGCAACCACCACCAGACTGTGCCTGCCCATGGTAGCGCCGGCCCGAGACGACGAACGGGGCCGCGGGGCGGCGCGGCTACCAGCCGAGCGGGTCGGCCGGGCCCTGGGCGGCGGCGACCGGCGCGCCGCTGGCCGTCTCGGCGGCCAGCAG
The DNA here is from genome assembly GCA_036280995.1 of Actinomycetota bacterium. Classification (NCBI taxonomy): domain Bacteria; kingdom Bacillati; phylum Actinomycetota; species Actinomycetota bacterium. The sequence continues at coordinate 1,767 of DASUPQ010000868.1, forward strand.
GTCCTCCCAGGTCTCGCGGCGCCGGGCCACCCTGGCCACACCGCCCGAGACCACCAGCTCGGGCGGGCGCGGCTGGCCGTTGTAGTTGCTGGCCATGGTCATGCCGTAGGCACCGGCGTCCAGGAACGCGACCAGCTCGCCGGGCGCCAGGTCGGGCAGGTCGGCGTCGGTGGCGAGCACGTCGGTGGACTCGCAGATGGGGCCGACGACCTCGGTCGGGCCGGCCAGCGGGGCCGCCCGCAGCGGCCGGACCCGGTGGGTCGCCTGGTACAGGGCGGGCCGCAGCAGGTGGTGCATGCCGGTGTCGACCACCAGCATGCGGCCGGCGCTGCGGTGCTTGCGGTACAGCACCCGGGCCACCAGGGCGCCGGCCCGAGCCACCAGGGCCCGGCCCGGCTCGACCCCCAGCCGGACATTCCGGCCGGCCACCACCGGCGCCAGGGCGGCCGCGAACAGCTCGGGGCCGAGGGCCGGCCCGCCGGCGTAGTCGACCGGCAGACCGCCGCCCACGTCCAGCCAGTCCAGCTCCAGGCCGGCCGCCCGCCCGGCCTCCAGGACCTCCAGGCCGACCCGGGCGCCGGCGGCGATCCCGTCGGGATCGGGCAGCTGGGAGCCGACGTGGACGTGGACCCCGACCGGCCGCAGCCCCGGCAGCCCGCCCCGGGCCGACCTGGCCAGCAGGTCGTGGGCCACCGCCGCCGGGACGCCGAACTTGGCCTCGTCGTGGCCGGTCTGGATGTTGACGTGGGTGTCGACCTCGACGTCGGGGTTGACGCGGACCGCGAACCGGGCCGGCCGCTCCAGCCGCGCCGCCACCGCCTGGAGGGCGTCCAGCTCGTCGGCCGACTCCACGTGGACGGTGACGCCCTGGCCCACGGCCAGGGCCAGCTCCTCCTCGGTCTTGCCGACGCCGGCGAACACGGTCAGGGCGGGGTCGCCGCCGGCCCGCAGCACCCGGACCAGCTCCCCACCGCTGACCACGTCGAAGCCGGCCCCGAGCCCGGCCAGGGTGGCCAGCACGGCCAGGTTGGCGTTGGCCTTGACCGCGTACAGGACCCGCCCGCCGATCGGCTCGAACGCGGCCGCCACCCGCCGGTAGGCGGCGGCGACGGCGTCCAGGTCGTAGACGTAGGCGGGGGTCCCGGTGGCGGCGACCACCTCGTCGAGGGGCAGCCCGCCCACGCACAGGCGGCCGTCGAGGTCGCGGAAGGGGTCGGGCGGCCAGGGGGCGCGGCCGGCCCGGGCGCCGTCATCGGCCGGGGAGGCGCCGCCGGGACCGGGACCGGCGCCGCCAGGCGTGGTCGGATGCCGGAGGGCGGGCGGGAACTGGGTCATGGCAGCAGGCCTCGATGGCAGGGAGCTCGGAGGGCGGGGCGCACGAATCCGGCGACCGCCGAGGAGGCCGCCGCCGGGTGCTGGCGCATCTGTCCGGGTCGAGCCTTGCATATTCATGCGGCGCCCGCAACAGTTACGCCGCAGCACAAATGTGAAGTTCTGGCGGGTGTTGCATACTCTCAGGGTCTTCTGCATAACTATCCTCATGACTTCCCCACGCAACGCCGGCGTGCTCGGCGCCTCGGGCTACGCCGGAGCCGAGCTGCTGCGCCTGCTCGCCGGCCATCCCCACCTGGAGGTCGCCTGGGCGGCCGGGGACCAGGCGGCCGGCCAGCCGCTCGTCTCCCGCTACCCCGGCCTGCGGGCCGCCTACGGCGAGCTCGCCTTCTGCTCGGTCGACGAGGGCCTCTCCAAGGGCGCCGACGTGCTGTTCTGCGCCCTGCCCCACGGCCGCGCGGCCGGGATCGCCCAGCGGGCGCTGGCCGCGGCCGGGCTGGTCGTCGACCTGTCGGCCGACTTCCGGCTGCGCGACCCCGGTGCCTACCCCGCCTGGTACGGGGCGGAGCACCCGCTGCCCGACCAGCTCGGCGCCTGGCCCTACGGCCTGCCCGAGCTGCACCGCGACGAGCTCCGGGGGGCGACCCGGGTGGCCGTGCCCGGCTGCTACCCGACCGCGGCCCTGCTGGCCCTGGCCCCGCTGGTCGCCGCCGGGCTGGTCGCGACCGACGGGATCGTGGTCGACGCCAAGTCGGGGCTGTCCGGGGCCGGCCGGTCGCTGGTCGACGGCAACCTGTTCGTGCAGGCCAACGAGAACGTCAACCCCTACAAGGTGGGCAGCCACCGCCACACCCCGGAGATCGAGCAGGAGCTGTCCCTGGCCGCCGGCGCCCCGGTCACGGTCACCTTCACGCCCCACCTGGTGCCGGCCACCCGGGGCATCCTGGCCACCTGCTACGCCACCCTGGCTCCGTCGGCCGGCGACGAGGAGCTGGCCGCCTGCTACGCGGCCGCCTACGCCGGCGAGCCGTTCGTCGACCTGCTGGCCCCGGCCACGGGCTGGCCGGCCACCCGCGCGGTCGCGACCACCAACCGGGCCCAGGTGGCGGCCGCGGCCGACCGGCGGACCGGCCGGGTGGTGGCCGCGGCGGCCATCGACAACCTGGTCAAGGGCGCCGCCGGCCAGGCCGTCCAGTGCGCCAACCTCGCCCTCGGCCTGCCTGAGACGGCCGGCCTCGACCTCGTCCCGCCGGGACCGTGAGCACTTCCGTGCAGGTCGACCGGCGGCTCGGGGTGACCGCGGCCGCCGGGTTCGGGGCGGCCGGGGTGACCTGCGGGCTCAAGGCGTCGGGGGCGCCCGACCTGGCCCTGGTCGTGGGCGACCCGGGGACGGTGGCCGCCGGGGTGTTCACCACCAACCAGGTGGTGGCGGCGCCGGTCACCTGGTCGCGCGACCGGCTGGCGGCCTCGGGCGACGCCCGGGTGGTCGTGCTCAACTCGGGCAACGCCAACGCCTGCACCGGACCGGCCGGGGACGCGGCCGTCCTGGCCACCGTGGAGCGGGCCGCGGCCGAGTTGGGCTGCCGGGCCGAGCAGGTCCTGGTCTGCTCCACCGGGGTCATCGGGGTGCCGCTGCAGGTGGCCCGGGTCGCCGACGGGGTCGCCAAGGCCGCGGCCGCCCTCGACCGTTCGGGCGGGCTGGCCGCGGCCGAGGCCATCCTCACCACCGACACCGTGACCAAGCAGGCCGGGGGGCGGGTCGCCGGAGGGGTCACGGTGGGCGGCATGGCCAAGGGGGCGGCCATGCTGGCCCCGGAGCTCGGGCCCGCGCTGGCCCACGCGACCATGCTGGCCGTCCTGACCACCGACGCGGTCGCCGCCGTGGAGGTGCTGCGGGAGGCGCTGGAGGCGGGCGTCGCGACCACCTTCAACCGGATCACGGTGGACGGGGCCCAGTCGACCAACGACACGGTGCTGCTGCTGGCCTCGGGGGCGTCGGGGGTCCGGGCCGACCCGGGGGAGCTGGCCGAGGCCGTGCGGGCGGTCTGCCGCGACCTGGCCGGGCAGCTGCTGGCCGACGCCGAGGGCGGGACCAAGGTGGTCAGCGTGCAGGTCGGAGGGGCCGGTGGAGAGGAGCAGGCGCTGGCCGTGGCCCGGCGGGTCGCCGACAGCCCGCTGGTCAAGACGGCCGTGTACGGGGGCGACCCCAACTGGGGGCGGGTGCTGCAGGCCGCGGGCACGGCCGGGGTCGGGTTCGACCCGGGGCTGGTGCGGCTGGAGGTGGCCGGCGGGCCGGGGGCGGCCGGGATCGAGCCGGCGGCCGGGCCGCGGGAGCGGGTCCTGCTCGTCAGCCAGGGGCGGCCCACCGGGGCGGACGCGGGCGCGGCCATGGCGGCCACGGAGATCGAGCTGCGGCTGCACCTGGGCGGGAGCGGGCCATGGGCCGAGGTCCGGACCAGCGACCTGACCCCCGAGTACGTCCGCCTCAACTCGGAGTACACGACATGACAACGGCCCAGCCGGCGACGGGTCCGGTCCAGCGGCGTCCGGTGGGGTCCGGGCACGCCGTTCCGACCCTGGACGACCTGCAGGCCAAGGCGGCCGCCGTCCACGAGGCCCTGCCCTGGATCAAGCGGCTGTCGGGCCGCACGGTGGTCGTCAAGTACGGCGGGGCGGCCATGGGCACGGCCGGCTTCGACGCCTTCGTCGACGACGTCGTCCTGCTCCGCTACGTGGGCGTCGACGTGATCGTCGTCCACGGCGGCGGCCCCGAGGTCAGCCAGCTCATGGCCCGCTTCGGCAAGGAGCCGGTGTTCGTCAGCGGCCACCGGGTCACCGACGCCGAGACCATGGACCTGGCCCGCATGGTGCTGGTCGGCCGGGTCAACAAGACCCTGGTGGGCCGCATCAACACCCACGGCCGCCTGGCCGTCGGCCTGTCCGGCGAGGACGGCCTGCTGCTCCGGGCCAGGCCCCGGGTCGACCCGGGCGGCGCCGACCTCGGCTACGTCGGCGACGTCGAGGCGGTCGACCCGACCGCGCTGCGCGCCCTCACCGACAAGGGCCTGGTCCCGGTGGTGGCCACGGTGGCCGCCGGCCCCCAGGGCCAGCCCTACAACGTCAACGCCGACGCCGCCGCCGGGTCGCTGGCGGCCGCCCTCGGCGCCGAGAAGCTGGTCTACCTGACCGACGTGGAGGGGCTCTACGCCGACCTGGCCGACCCGGGCTCGCTGCTCCAGCAGCTCACCGTGGCCGAGGTCGAGGCCATCCTGGCCGGCGGCGAGGTCGCGGCCGGGATGGTGCCCAAGCTCACCGGGATCGTGACCGCCCTGCGCGGCGGGGTCCGCCGGGCCCACATCCTCGACGGCCGGCGCGAGCACGCCCTGCTGCTGGAGCTGTTCACCGACTCCGGGGTCGGGACCATGGTGGCGGCGGAGTCGGCGGAGGAGGAGCGATGAGCAGCCTGCCCGAGCGCGAGGCGGCCGTGCTGTGGCCGACCTACGCGCGGCCCCAGGTCGAGTTCGTCCGCGGCCAGGGGGTGCACCTGTGGGACGCCCGCGGCCGCGAGTACCTCGACTTCCTGGGCGGGATCGCGGTGGTCGCCGCCGGCCACGCCCACCCCCGGGTCGTGCAGGCGGTGACGGCCCAGCTCGGCACCCTCGGCCACACCTCCAACCTCTACTTCACCGGCCCCCAGGTGGAGCTGGCCGAGCGGCTGGTCGGCCACTTCGGCGGCGACGCCAAGGTGTTCCTGTCGAACTCGGGCGCCGAGGCCAACGAGGCCGCCATCAAGGTGGCCCGGCGCTGGGGCCGGGCCAACCGGGGCGAGCAGGCCACCGGCATCGTGGCCACCCTGGGCGGCTTCCACGGCCGCACCCTGGCCACCCTGGCCGCCACCGGGAAGCCGGCCATGCACACGCCGTTCCAGCCGCTCCCGCCCGGGTTCTCCCACGTGCCCTTCGGGGACGTGGACGCCCTGGCCGCGGCCATCGGGCCGGACACGGCGGCCGTGCTGATCGAGCCGATCCAGGGCGAGGCCGGCATCCGGGTCCCGCCCCCCGGCTACCTCCGCGCCGTCCGGGAGCTCACCAGCCGGGCCGGGGTGCTGCTGATCGTGGACGAGATCCAGTCCGGGATGGGCCGCACCGGCCGCTTCTTCGCCCACCAGCACGACGAGATCCGGCCCGACGTGGTCACCATGGCCAAGGCGCTCGGCTCCGGCTACCCGATCGGCGCCACCATCGCCCGGACCGAGGTGGCCGACGCCATGCAGCGCGGCGACCACGGCACCACCTTCGGCGGCAACCCGGTCGCCTGCACCGCCGCCCTGGCCACCCTGGACGTGGTCGAGCCGCTGCTCGCCGGCCACGTCGACAAGGTGTCGACCCGGCTGGGCGACGGGCTCCAGGAGCTGCGGAGACGCCTCACCGGCCGCTCCACCTGGGCCCCGCCGAGCGCCGACGACGCCGACGACGGGCTCCCCGGAGCCGAGGTCCGGGGAGCGGGCCTGTGGTTCGCCCTCGACCTCGGTCCCGAGGCGCCGGCCGACGCCAAGGCGGCCGCCCTGGCCGCGCTCGGCCGCGGGCTGGTCGTCAACCCAGTCACCGACACCGCCCTGCGCCTGGCCCCGCCCCTGGTGGTCACCGAGGACGAGATCGACGAGGGGCTGGCCCGGCTGGGCGCGGCCCTGGAGGAGGCCGGCCTGTGTCGCTGAAGGCGGCCCGCCAGCAGGCCCTGGCGGCGCTGCTCCGGACCCGGCAGGTGTCCAGCCAGGCCCTGGTCCTGGAGCACCTGCGCGCCCAGGGCTTCGACGCCACCCAGGCGACCATCTCGCGCGACCTCGACGACCTGGGCGCGGTCAAGGTCCGGGGGCCGGACGGCCGGCTCGTCTACGCCCTGCCCGAGCCGGGCAACGGCCAGGGCGCCGACCACGACGAGGTCCGCCGCATGCTCGGGGCGTCGCTGCTGGCCATCGTGCCCAGCGGCAACCTGGTCGTGCTCCGCACCCCGCCCGGGCACGCGGCCGCGCTCGCCTCCACTCTCGACCGGGCCGGCATCGCCGGGGTCGCCGGCACCGTCGCCGGGGACGACACCATCCTGGTCGTCTGCACCGAACGGACCCCCGGCCGGGTCATGGCCCGCCAGCTCGCCGCCCTGGCGGTGACCCCGCCCGAACTGCCCGCCATCTCCGAACCCTACCGAGGAGCCACCGCATGACCCGACCCACCGCCGACCTCGTGGTGCTCGCCTACTCGGGCGGGCTGGACACGACCGTGACCGTGCACCGGCTGGTCCACGAGCAGGGTCGCGCCGTGGTCGCCCTGCTGGCCGACGTGGGCCAGGGCGAGGACCTGCCGGCGCTGGCCGAGCGGGCCCTGGCCGCCGGGGCGGCCGACGCCGTGGTGGTGGACGCCCGGGACCGCTTCGCGGCCGAGTTCCTGGTCCCGGCGGTGCGGGCCAACGCCCTCTACGAGGGCCGCTACCCGCTGGTGTCGGCCCTGTCGCGGCCGCTGATCGCCCAGCTGCTGGTCGAGGAGGCCCGGCGCCGGGGGGCGGGCGCGGTCGCCCACGGCTGCACCGGCAAGGGCAACGACCAGGTCCGGTTCGAGGTCAGCTGCGGCGCCCTCGCCCCCGAGCTGGAGATCCTGGCCCCGGTCAGGGATTCGGCCATGAGCCGGCCGGAGGCGATCTCCTACGCCGACAAGCACGGCATCGACCTGGGCTGGATCACCGAGGCCAAGCCGTGGTCGGTCGACCAGAACCTGTGGGGCCGGACCGTCGAGGCCGGGGTCCTTGAGGACCCGTGGCTGGCCCCGCCGGAGGAGGCCTTCGAGTGGACGGCCTCGCCGGCCACGGCCAGCGGCGCCCGCGAGGTGGTGGTCGGCTTCGAGGGCGGGGTGCCGGCGACGATCGACGGGGCCGAGGTCGGGCTGGCCGGAGTCGTCGCCGCCCTCAACCAGGCCGGAGGCCAGGTGGGGTTCGGGCGGGTCGACATGATGGAGAACCGGCGGGTCGGCATCAAGAGCCGCGAGGTCTACGAGGTGCCGGGCGCCCTGGCGGTGATCGCCGCCCACCGGGACCTGGAGGACCTGACCCTGGACCGCGACGTGCTCCACGAGAAGGCCCGCCTCGACATCCGCTACGCCGAGCTCGTCTACGACGGCCTGTGGTTCTCGCCCCTCAAGGCGGCCCTGGACGCGTTCGTGGCCGAGACCCAGCCGGCCGTCACCGGCGAGGTCCGCCTGGAGCTGTCGCCCGGGCGCTGCCAGCCGACCGGCCGGCGGGCCGAGCGGGCCCTGTACCGGCCCGACCTGGCCACCTACGACAGCGGCGACGCCTTCGACCACGACGCCGGGCGGGGCTTCGTGTCCCTGTGGGGGCTGCCCACCCGCACCTGGGCCCGGGTCCACGGGGATGGGTGACGGGGCCGGAGAGCCCTCCCGGCCGCTCTGGGCGGGGGGGTTCGCGGGGGCGCCCGACCCGGGCATGTGGGCCTACACCTCGTCGCTGGCCGTCGACCGGCGGCTGTGGCGCCAGGACGTGGCCGGGAGCCGGGCCCACCTGCGCGGCCTGGTCGCGGCCGGGGTGCTCGAGGAGGGCGAGGGCAAGCTCCTGCTCGACGGCCTGGCTCAGGTCGCGGCCGAGCTGGACGCCGGCGAGTTCGCCTTCACCGACGGCGACGAGGACGTCCACAGCGCCGTCGAGCGCCGCCTGACCGAGCTCGTCGGCCCGGCCGGGGGCAAGCTCCACACCGGCCGCAGCCGCAACGACCAGGTCGCCACCGACCTGCACCTGTGGCTCAAGGAGGCCTGCGCCGACGCCGTCGAGGCCCTGGCCGGGCTGGTCGACGCCCTGGTCGGGGCCGGCCGGGCCGCCGGCCCGGAGGCCGTCGTGCCCGGGCTCACCCACCTGCAGCCCGCCCAGCCGGTGTTCTGGGCCTTCCAGCTCGCCGCCCACGGCTTCGCCCTGACCAGGGACGTTGGCAGGTTCCAGGACGCCGGCCGGCGGGCCGACGTCAGCCCGCTCGGGGCCGGGGCCATCGCCGGATCGTCGTTCCCGCTCGACCCGGCGGCCACCGCCACCGCGCTCGGCTTCGCCGCCGCCTTCGACAACGCCATGGACGCCACCGCCGACCGGGACGCCGTGGCCGAGCTGCTGGCCGCGGCCGGGATCGCCATGGTCCACGCCTCCCGGCTGGCCGAGGACATCGCCCTGTGGGCGGGCCGTGGCTGGGTGCGGCTGCCCGACGCCTGGGCGACCGGGTCGAGCATGCTCCCCCAGAAGCGTAACCCCGACGTGGCCGAGCTGGTCCGGGGCCGGGCCGGCACGGTCCTGGGCCGCCTTGCCGGGTTCCTGGCCACCCTCAAGGGCCTTCCCCTGGCCTACGCCCGTGACCTCCAGGAGGACAAGGCGGCCGCCTTCGAGGCCCGCGACCTGCTGGTCGGGTCCCTGGGCGCCCTGGCCGGCCTGGTCGCCGGCCTGGAGCCCGACCCGGCGGCCATGCGCCGCGACGCCGAGGCGGCCGAGACCACCGCCATCGACCTGGCCGAGGCCCTGGTCCGCGACGGCGTCCCCTTCCGCGAGGCCCACGCCGCCGTCGGCGCCGCCGTCCGCCTGGCCGCATCCAAGGGCGGCCGCCTGGCCGACCTGCCGGTGGAGGAGCTGGCGGCCATCCATCCCGCCCTGGCCAGCACCGACCGCTCCGTCCTCGACATCGAGGGCAGCCTCGCCGCCAAGGCCACCCCCGGCTCCACCAACCCCTCCCGCGTCGGCGACCAGCTCGCCGTCCTCGAGGTCGCCGCCGCAGCCGCCCGTTCCTGGTCGACCGGGTTCCGCCCCGTCCTCGATCTGGGTCTCGGCTGACTCGCGCAGCTCAGCGCATCGACTCGGCGATGCGGATGGCCTCCTCCCGGGGCAGCTCGCCCTCCAGGCGGAGGGTGAGGTCGCCGCGCTGCCAGATGAGGGTGTTGCCGGCCAGGCGGGTCTGCTCCTCCCGGAACTTGCCGGCGGCGTCGATGTAGGTGAAGAAGTGGGGCTCGCCGCTGAACCAGTAGCCGGGCTCGCCCCCGACCGTGACCGCCTCGACCACGCCCATGCGAGTGACCTTCTTGAGGAACTCGGGGGTCGGCTGGCCCTGGAACTGGGTGATCAGCACCCCGACGTCGGTGAAGGGCGAGGCGGGCAGGCCCGGCCGGGCCCGGTAGACGAGGTCGACCCGGCCGCCCGCCGGCACGGCCTCGTCGACGAACGCGGCGTCGGGCTGGCCGAGCCCGCCCGGGACCAGGACCGGGAAGCCGACCCGGCGGCGGGCCTCCTCAAGGATGACCCGGTCGCCGAGCCCCAGATCCAGGCGCGTGCCCGGGGTCGTGGTCACGGTCGGGGGCGGCGGTCCGCCGATCTGGACGCCGATCCCGCGCAGCCCCAGGCGCCTGGCCACCGCCTCCCTGGTCCCGGGGGAGGCGACCAGCACGGCCGCGGCCAGCAGGACCGCGGCCAGCCCGACCGCGGCCAGCCGCCGCCACCCGGCCGGCCAGCGAAGCCGCCGGGCCGGGCGGACCGGCGCCGGGGCTCGCGCCGGAGCCTGCTCCAGCCGGGCGCTGACGGCGGCGGCCAGGTCGGGGGTGGGCGGGAACTCGAGCCCGGTGGCCAGGTCGGCCAGCGCCGCCTCCAGATCGAGCTCGCGCCGGCTCATCGGTCACCTCCCGGCAGCCCGAGGTCGGGGGCGGCCGCCAGCGCGCCGCCCGGCTCGGCCAGCACCGCCCGCAGCCGGTCGAGGGCCCGCGACAGGCGCGACTTCACCGTCCCCGGCCGGCAGCCGAGGGCGGCCGCCATCTCGGCCTCGGACAGCTCCAGGAAGTAGCGGCAGGCGATCACCTGCCGGTCGGTCTCGCCCAGCCGGCCCATGGCGGCCAGCAGCAGCCGGCGCTGCTCGGTGGCCAGTGCCGCCGCCTCGGGGGACGGGGCCGCGTCCCCCGAGGGGCGGTCCTCGGCGACCCGCAGGGCCAGGTCGTCCCGGCGCCGGCCGCTCCGGCGGCGGTTGCGGGCCTCGTTGGCCACGATCGCCAGCAGCCACGGCCGGAACGGCGACCCGGCCCTGAACCGCGGCAGGGCATACCAGGCCTTCACGAACCCCTCCTGGGCGGCGTCCTCGGCGTCGGCCGACCCTCCGGCGATCACGCACGCCGTCCGGAAGGCGAGGTCCTGGTACCGCCGGACCAGCACCTCGTAGGCACGCGCGTCACCCCCTCGTGCCTGCTCGACGAGGTCCTGTTCGTCCAGTGGTCGGCCCTCCACGGACTCGGTCTCGCCAATCCATACACCATCGGCGGCGCCCGGGTTCCACCTCGGAGACGGCTCCTCAACCCCAGCTCGGGTCCTGACGGTCGAGGCCGCCGGCAGCGACGCCGGCGACGGCCCCTGGACGGGCGAGGTCGCCGTCGAGGTCACCCCCCTGG
>DASUPQ010000869.1 GCA_036280995.1 Actinomycetota bacterium
GATGACGAAGGCGATGTTGGCCAGCGACGGGCCGAGCACGGTGGCCAGCACGATGGCCAGGGGCAGGAACGGGATCACCAGGAACCAGTCGGTGACCCGCATCAGGACCGAGTCGGTCCAGCGGCCGTAGTGGCCGGCGGCGATGCCGACCACCGAGCCGATCACCACCGAGATCACCGAGGCCAGGAACCCGACCAGCAGCGACACCCGCGCGCCCCAGATGGTCAGGGCCAGCACCGAGCGGCCGCTCTCGTCGGTCCCGAGCGGGAACTCGGCGCTCGGCGGCGAGAACGGGGTCCCGGTGGCCCTGGTCACGTCCAGCTCGCTCTCGGGGACGAGCAGCGGCGCGAACACGGCCATGGCGATGAACAGGACCAGGATGACCAGCCCGACCATGCCGACCGCGCTGCGCCGGTACTCGCTCCAGGCCTGGGACGCCGCCTGCCGCCGCCGCGCCCGGACGATCGACCTGGGGCTGAGCTGGGGGGGCAGGCTCGGCGGGACGGTGGTGTCGGTCTCGGGCGCCCCTCCGAGGGGCTCCTCGATGGTCGGCTGGGTCATCAGCCCGTCCTCACGCGCGGGTCGAGGTAGGCATAGAGGAGGTCGGCGAGCAGGTTGGCGATGATCACGGCGGCGCTGAAGAGCAGGAACACCCCCTGGAGGAGCGGGTAGTCCGGCGTCCGCAGCGCCTCGTAGCTGAGCAGGCCGAGCCCTGGCCAGGAGAAGACCGTCTCGATGGTGATCGCCCCCGAGACCACGAAGCCGAGGTTGAGGAAGATCAGCGTGGTCGTGGGCAGCAGGGCGTTGGGCACGGCGTGGCGGCGCAGCACCAGGGCGTCCCGCAGCCCCTTGGCCCTGGCCGTCGTCAGGTAGTCCTCACCGAGCTCGTCCAGCAGCGACGAGCGCATCACCAGCGCGTACTCGGCGATGTAGGCCAGGGTGAGGGTCAGGCAGGGCAGGAACAGGTGCCTGGCCACGTCCGCGACGCCGGCCAGGCTGGCCAGCTCGGTGTCGGGGCTGGACAGCCCGCCGGTCGGGAACAGCCCCGGGAACGACCCGACCCCGACCCCGAAGGCGATCAGCAGCATGATGCCGAGCCAGAACTCGGGCATGGCGTAGAGGGCGAGCGACGCCCCCAGCGAGACCCGGTCGAACACGCTGTTGCGCCGCCACGCCCCCCGGATGCCGATCCACAGCCCGATGGCCGTCGACAGCAGCGTGGACAGCCCCAGCAGCAGCACCGTCGGCCAGATCCGCTCCGCGATCACCTCCGAGACGGGCCGGCGGAACTTGTAGGAGATGCCGAGGTCGCCGCTGAGGGTGTCCTTCACGTAGGTGGCGAACTGCTCGTGCAGCGGCCTGCCCAGCCCGAAGCTCTCCCGCAGGACCTCGACCTGCTCGGCCGGGACCAGGCGGTTGCGGGTCAGGTTCTTGGCCGGGTCCCCGGGCAGGACCCGGAACAGGAAGAAGTTGAACACCAGCACGAAGGCCAGGCTGAGCACGGCCCCGATCAGCTTGGCGCCCAGCCGGCGCTGGCCGGCGCTTGGACGGAAGGTCCGGGTGGAGGTCGCGGCCATCGGGCCGGTGCCCTACTCGCGCTCGTCCTGGGTCGACCTCCGCCGCAGCGCCAGCAGCACCCCGGCCGCCCCGACCACGGCCACGCCGACGGCGATGGGCACGAGCGGCACGCCGCCGCCCTCGTCGCCGGCCGCGGCGGTCGCCTGCGGGGTGGCGATGTTGCGGTAGCTGTAGGTGCCGTACTGGAACAGGACCACGCCGCCCGGGTCGGGCTGGGCCGAGAAGCCGGCGAAGCGGTCGCTGCGGTAGGCCTGGAGCTCGTCGTAGTAGAAGGTCACCACGTACGGCGCGTCCACGTAGAGCATCCGCTGCATCTGCTTGACGATCTCGGCCCGCTTGGCCGGGTCGATGGTGACCTTCTGCTGCTCGTACAGCTTGTCGTACTCGGGGTTGCAGTAGAAGGAGTCGGACAGGTTGGCCAGGACGTCGCCGCCCGACTTGTAGCTGCGCGAGCCGCAGGTGAAGGTCGAGAGCTGGTAGTCGGGGTCGGGCTCGACCACCCAGCCCCACTCGAACATGTCGAACTCGCCCTGGCCGATGATCTCGGTCAGGCGGTTCTCCTCCAGCACCTTGACCTCGGTGGCGATGCCGATGTCGCGCAGCCAGCCCTGCATGAACTGGACCGACTGCTGGGAGGTGTTGGACTCCTGCCGGGCGAACAGCCGGAAGCGCAGCGGCCGGCCGCCGTCGGGCATCTCCCGGACCTTGTCGCCGTCGGAGTCCTTGTAGCCGGCCTCGTCGAGCAGCCGGTTGGCCTCGGCCAGGTCGAAGTTGTAGGCCTCGCCGTCGGCCGGCTGGAAGGTCAGGTTCTGGTAGAGGGCCGGGATGACCCCGGCGGCCGGGGTGCCGTAGCCGCCCAGCACCCGGTCGACCAGCGCCTGCTTGTCGATGGCGTGGGCGATCGCCTGGCGGACCCGCTTGTCCTTGAGGGCCGGGTGGCCGTCGCCGATCGGCTCGCCGCTGTCAAGGGCCGCCCCGGTGTTGAAGGCCAGCTCGTCGAAGCCGGAGTAGTCGCCGGCCACGGCGGTGATGCCCTCGGTGTCCTTGAGGGAGTTGAACGGCGCCGGGTCGAGCCCGTCGGCGAAGTCGATCTCGCCCTTCTTCAGCGCCTGCAGCTGGGCGTCGGCGTTGTTGAAGACCCGGTACACGACCTCGTCGATCTTGGGCGCGCCGTCCCAGTACTCCTTGTTGGCCGTCAGGCGCACGAACTGGCCGGTGCTGCGCTCGGCGAGCACGAACGGGCCCGAGCCGACGGCGTTCTTCTCGTTGTCGAAGGTGCTGACCTCTTTCTCGTCGATGTCCTTCCAGACGTGCTCGGGAAGGATCGGCACGGCCAGCCGCAGCATGGTCGGGCTGGGCTCCTTGGTGGTCATCACCAGGGTGGCGTCGTCGGGGGCCTCGACGGTCCTGATGTTGGAGACGTAGTTGCCGTAGTTGGTCTGCTCGAAGGTGCCCTTCATGATCCGGTTGAAGGTGTAGGCGGCGTCCTTGGCCGTGAGCGGCTGGCCGTCGGACCACTTCACCCCCTGGCGGATCTTGTAGGTCCAGGTCAGCTCGTCGTCGGAGACCTCCCAGGACTCGGCCAGGCCGGGCACGGGCGAGAAGTCCTTCTGGCTGTAGCCGACCAGGTAGTCGTACATCAGCGCCCAGACCTCGTAGGTCTCGGCCAGGATGCCGATGAACGGGTTGAGCGAGTCGACGTCGTTGATGATGCCGACGGTGAAATTGAGCTTTCCGGCCGGCTGCTCCTGGGCGGTCACCCCCGGCGCCGCCGTCAGGGCCAGCAGGGCCGCCAGCACCACCATCACCGAGGTCCTCCGGAACCGTTTCGCTCCCCGGTTCCACCGGGGGGCCAGGTTTGAGCCCCCCGGACCCCCCCGGCTCCGCCCGTTCCTGCCTGCACCGCTGAATGCGCCCACGCCCGGCCCCCTTGCGGGATTCCCACCACCGCCGACAAAGCTGACTGAACAGTCAGTAATTAGGAGTTGCGCTATTGTGCGATGCCGCCAGAGCCTCGACAAGGGCCCCTGGGCCGGATTGGGCCGCTAGTAACGGTACGACCCCTGAACCCGCACGGCGAGGCGGCGGGCGCATTCCTGGATCGAGCCGGCGAACGAGGGGTAGGTCTGGAACACCTGCGAGAGCTGGCTGGCCGTGAGCCGGTTGAAGCAGGCCTCGGAGATGGGGGCGATCAGGTCCGAGGCGTAGCTGGCCACCACCGCCCCGCCGGCGATCGTGCCCGAGCCGGGCCGGGCCAGCAGCTTGACGAAGCCGTCGGGCCGGTTGCTCATCTTGGCCCGCGAGTTGCCGGCCAGGGGCAGCGTGTCGACCTCGACCTCGATGCCGGTCTCGGCCGCTCGCTGCTCCGACAGCCCGACGGTGGCGATCTGGGGGTCGGTGAAGATGGTGGCCACCACCGCGTCCCAGCGCAGCGGGGAGACGGCCTGGCCGAGCAGGTGCCACATGGCGATCCGGCCCTGCATGGCCGCCACCGAGGCCAGCATCAGCTTGGCCGTGACGTCGCCGGCGGCGTAGATGCTCGGCACCGAGGTGCGGCTGACCCCGTCCACCACCAGCGCGCCGCGCTCATCGGTCTGGATGCCCAGCTCCTCCAGGCCAAGGCCGTTGGTCTGGGGCACCTGGCCAATGGTGAGCAGCACGTGGCTGCCCTCGATGGTGCGGCCGTCCTCCAGATGGACGACCCCGCGGTTCCCGACCCGCTCGACCTTGGCCGCCCGGGCGTTCTTGACCGTCCGCAGCCCCCGGCGCTCGAACACGTCCTCGATGGCCAGGGCCGCGTCCTCGTCATGGGTCGGGAGGATGCGGTCGCGGCTGACGATGAAGGTCACCTGGGCGCCAAACCGCAGGAAGGCGGTGGCGTACTCGGCCCCGGTGGCCCCGGCCCCGACGACCACCAGGTGCTCGGGGACCTTGCGCAGCTTGTACACGTCCTGGCTGGACAGGATGACCTCGCCGTCGGTGGGGGCGGTGTCCATCCGCCGGGGGTCGGACCCGGTGGCGAGCAGGATGGCGTCGCCCTCCAGCCGCTCGGGGCGCCCCCCGTCGCCGGCCGCGGCCCCGTCGCCGGCCGGCCGGACCTCGACGGTGTGGGGGTCGACGATCCGCCCCCGGCCCAGCACCACGCGCACCCCGGCGGCCGTGACCCGTTTGGCGATGTCCTCGGACTGGGCCAGGGCGAGGTCGCGGACCCGGGACATGATCCTCGGCAGGTCGACCTCGTAGCGGGGCACCTCCTGGCCCGGCATCCCCTCGAAGTGCACCCCGAGGCTGGGCGCCGTCTCCAGGGTGTTGAACGCCTGGGCCGAGGTCAGCAGGGTCTTGGACGGCACGCAGTCCCACAGCACGCAGGCCCCGCCCAGCCCCTCGTCGTTGACGACCGTGACCTCCGCCCCCAGGTCGGCCGCGACCAGGGCGGCCTCGTAGCCGCCAGGTCCTCCCCCAATGATCACGATCCGCATGGGTCGATGGTACCGACTCACCAGCGCCTCAAACCGGGTCTGTGGACGGCCCGGCCCGGGTTGACCGCGCTCCGACCTGATCCGCGAGGCCATCGAGCAGGACTACAAGGAGGACATCGAGGCCGCCATCGACCGCGCCATGGTCGAGGGCTACACCCGGGTCCCGGATGACGACGAGTTCGACGGCCTGGCCGAGGCGAGCCTCCGGAGCATCAACGAGGACGACCCCTGGTGAACCGCGGCGAGGTGTGGTGGGTCGAGGAGCCAGGCAGGGGCCGCCGGCCGTTCCTCGTGCTGACCAGGCAGGCCGTGATCCCGGTGATCGACAAGGTCACCGGAGTCCCGGCGACCAAGCGGATCCGGGGGATACCGTCGGAGGTCCTGCTCTCGACCGATGACGGGATGCCGGCCGACTGTGTCCTGAACTTCGACAACCTGACCGTGCTCCGCAGGAGCTGGCTCGTCGAGCCCGTCTGCCCGTTGTCACCCGTCCGCAGGGTGCAGGCGGCCGGGCCCTGCCCGTGGCCACGGGATGTTGATTCCGCCCCAGGGGATGGCTCAGCCGGTGGGGGTGGCGTCCGACCAGGTGGTGCCCGCGGAGGCGGTGACCAGGAGGGCGCCGTCGGCGTCGCAGCGGCGGGTCGGGGGCACACAGCCGTTCTCGAGGCTGACGCCGCGGCCGGCGACCGCCCAGCCGGTGCGGTGGTCGGCGAAGGCGAGACCACGGACGGCCGGGTAGCGGCCCTCGAGGCCGGTGGCGGCCGAGGTCCAGCCATGCCCGCCGTCCCGGCTGGTCAGGACCTTCCTGGCCTCGTGGCCGGCCAGAGCCAGAAGGGTGCGCTGGCCGCCGGCGGCCAGCGGGACCTGGCCGTAGCGCTCGTCCTCGGAGGCCAGCGGCACGTACCGGGGCGTCCAGGTCGTACCGCCGTCGGTGGTGACGTAGAAGCCAACCGCGAGCGTGCGCGCCGAACCGCCTCCCCCGGCGCTGAACTCGACGGGCAGGAATCCGTCGCGCGAGGGCTTGAAGGTGGGCGGCTCGCGCAGCTCGATCCTGGCGCCGCGGAGCGACGGCGGCGGCACCAGGCCCATCCGCCGCCAGGTCCGGCCGGCGTCGGTGGTCGTGTACAGGCCGGCGGGCCCCCGGCCCGGGCCCGAGGTGGCGGCCGCCTGGCCCATGACCACGCCCCAGCCGCGAGTCGGGCTGGAGAGCACCGCCCGCTGGACCTCCGGTGGCTGCGGGAGCCGGGTCCAGGTCGCGCCGCCGTCGCCGGTCCGGAACAGGAAGTAGTGGCCGTCGTAGCGGGTCGAGCTGGTCAGGACGCTGACCCAGCCGTTGCGCGGGTCGACGAAGCTCGGCATGGCCAGGACCCCGAAGCCGCCCTCGTAGCCGCCGGCGGCGTTGTCCTTGCCGAGGTCCAGGGCGCCCAGCGAGTACCAGCGCCAGGTCGAGCCGGCGTCGGTGGTCCGGTAGACGGCCAGCCGGACCACCGACCCGGTCTCCCGCGTGTTGGCGCTGGCCACCACCCAGCCGGTCCGCTGATCGAGGAA
>DASUPQ010000870.1 GCA_036280995.1 Actinomycetota bacterium
CGGTCGCCCGTACGGAGCGATCGCCGCCGCGGACCTTCCGGCAGGATCGCGGTGGGTGTTCGACCACCCGTTCCATCTACTGCTCAACGTCGCTATCGGAGGCCCATGGGCTGGAAGCCCCGACGCCAGCACGACGTTCCCCCAAGCACTGCGCGTGGACTACGTCAGGGTCTATCAGTGACCCCAGGACGCTGCCGGGGACCCAGCAGCCGGGCGTGCTCAACCTTGAGACAGCGGTCCTCGACGTAGCGCAGGCCGGCCTCGGTGGCGACGGCGCGGGCCTCGTCGCTGCGGATGCCGAGCTGGAGCCAGACGGCGCCGGCCCCGGCCGCGACCGCCTCCCTGGCCACCTGGGGGGTGTGCTCCGGGCGGCGGAAGACGTCGACGAGGTCGATCGGCTCGGGCACCTGGTCGAGGGAGGGCAGCATCGGCACCCCGAACACCTCCGGCTCCGGGCAGGCGGGGTTGACCCCGAACAGGCGGTAGCCCTGGTGGTGCAGGTACCAGGCGACCTGGTTGGAGGGGCGGTCGGGGTTGGCCGAGAGGCCGACCACGGCGATCACCTTGGTGTCGAGCAGCAGGTCGCGGAGCTCTTCGTCGGTCATGGCAGGGGCCCCTGGCATCGGTGGCAGACCCGGCCATGGTAGACGCCCGGGGCGGTGCCGGACCCGTCTCCGGCGCCGCCCTCCTTTGATCAGGCCGCTGAGCAGTCGTACGGACCTTCGGCCGGCGGGTAGGGCTCGGCCCCTTCCAGGGCCCAGGCGAACACGAAGGCCAGCGCGTCCACGTCGCACTGCGACAGCACCGGGTCACCCAGCTCGGGCCAGCCATAGCCCATCAGGTCGGTGCTCTCCAACAGGTTGGTGGCGTGCCCCAGCCCCAGCGCGTGGCCGAGCTCGTGCAGCGTCACCGAGCCCAGGTACTCGGGGTCGTAGGGGTCGCGGTCCAGGCTGGGCGGCAGGTCCGAGCGGACGAGGATGTTGGGGCAGCCATGGTCGCCGCAGATGGCGTAGCCGCCGAATACCACCCCGCCGGCGGTCGGCACGTAGTGGACCACGATGTCGGCGGCTTGGCGCCGTGAGACCTCGGTCAGGGTGATGAGGCCGTCGAAGCACTCGTCCAGCACCCCGGCCCATGTGTCGATGGCTTCGCGGATGGCCGCCAGCTGCTCCCTGGTGGCGCTCGGATGGGCCTGGACGGCAACGGTCAAGTTGGTGAGGACTCGCCCAGCCAGCTGGCGGGCTCCCGCCAGGGCTTGATGCCCTCGTACTCCGGGTTGTGCTGCATGGAACGAACCCGCCTACGGCGTTCGCGTCGACCCTTGGTCGAGCTCGCCGAGGCGACCAGCAGCAGCCCGATGACGAGGCCGAGGCCCCGCCGCCGCTGCCAGCAACCAGCCCAGGGAGGAGCCGGAGACCAACCGGTCGAGCGCCCGGACCAGGGAAATGGACAGGGCGGGCCGCCGACGACCAGCCGACACGCATTCCTGTAACCACCGCTTCCTGTAACCACCGCACGTCCGGGTTCGTTCTTCTTCGGTGAAGCTCGGTGAGCCGGGGACCGGCCAGAGGGAGGGAGGCCTGGTCACGCCGCGAAGCCATGGGGATGACGTAAGCGGCGCGCGATCTCACCCTGCCGGGTGACGGACACCCCGCTTCACCTCGCGTGGACCTCCGCCGGCTGATTGGCGGAGGTCCACGCCTATCTTCTCCCGCGCTGGCCGTCCCCGTTCCCGGGTCCCGAGCCCACCCGGGACGACGACCAGGACGGCGGCGAGGAAGGCCACCCCGGCGCGGAGGCCCCACCGGAGCCCGTCGAGCAGGGCGCCGAGCTCGTCTCCGGTCCGGGCGAGCGCGCCGGCGCGGGTGGTCGCGACCGCCGTGAGGACGCAGCGCCATCACCACCAGGCCGGCGGCCTGGCCGTCGCGCTGGCCTTCTGGTGGTGGTCGCTGCAGCCCAGCATGCTGCCCCGGACCCCGTCCGCCCAGGGGGCGGTGAGCGGGCTGTCGGCGGCCGTCGGGTACCTGCTGGGGACGCTGGCCGGCTACGGCGTGGCGGCGCT
>DASUPQ010000871.1 GCA_036280995.1 Actinomycetota bacterium
TCACCCCCGGAGACGCCGGTGCCGAGGAAGCCCAGGCCCCGGGAGGCCAGGGCCTGCTCGCGGCGGACGGTGTCCTCGAAGTAGCTGTTGCCGCCGTCGATCAACAGGTCGCCCTCGTCCAGGTGCCCGGCCAGCTCCTCCAGGACGGCGTCGACGGGCGGGCCGGCCTTGACCATGACCAGGATGCGGCGGGGCCGGGCCAGGGCGGCCACGAACTCCTCGGTCGAGAAGGTCCCGACCAGCTCGCCCTCGCCGCCGTGGCGCTCCAGCAGCTCGCGGGTGCGGCTCTCGGTCCGGTTGTGCACCGCGACCGGGAACCCGTTGCGGGCCGCGTTGCGGGCCAGGTTGGCCCCCATGGTGGCCAGGCCGGTGACGCCCAGCTCGCACTGTCCGGCCATCGGACCCTCCTCCGCCTTCGCGCGCGCTTGCCGTGCCGGCACGCTACCGCAACGATGAGCGGCCATGCAGACCCCCCCACCCGTATCACCCAGGGCCGAGCAGGTCTTGGACGGCCTCTGGAGCATCCCGGTGCCGATCCCCGGGAGCCCGCTCCCCTACGTGCTGGCCTACGCCTTCGCCGTGCCCGGCGGGGTGGTGCTGGTCGACCCGGGCTGGAACGCGCCCGAGGCGCTGGCCGCCCTCAGCGAGGGGCTGGCCGTCGCCGGGTTCCGGGTCGAGGACGTCCGCGGGGTCCTGGTCACCCACATCCACCCCGACCACTACGGCCTGGCGGCCCGGATCCGGGAGGTGTCGGGCGCCTGGGTCGGCCTGCACGCGGCCGACGCCGCCCTCGTCCCCGACCGCTACCGCGACGTCGACGCGCTGCTGGAGCGGACCTCGCGCTGGGTCGCCCAGACCGGCGCCCCGGCGGCCGAGCTGGCCGCGCTGCGCGACGCCAGCATGGCCCTGCGCCGCTTCGTGGTCGCCGGCCAGCCGGACCGGCTCGTGGCCGACGGCGACCGGCCGGACGTGCCCGGCTGGCGGCTGCGGGCGCTCCACACCCCGGGCCACACCCCCGGGCATCTCTGCTTCGTCGAGGAGCGGGCCGGGGTGGTGCTCACCGGCGACCACGTCCTGCCGACGATCAGCCCCAACATCTCCCGCCATCCCCAGGCCGGGCCCGACCCGCTGGCCGACTACCTGGCCTCGCTGGAGCGGCTGCGGCCCTACGGCGACGCGCTGGTCCTCCCCGGCCACCAGCGGCGCTTCCGGGGCCTGGGCGGACGGCTCGACGAGCTGGCCGCCCACCACGAGGCGCGTCTCGACGAGGCCCAGGCGCTGGTGGCGGACGGGGCGGCGACCATCTGGGAGGTCGCCACCCGGCTGGGCTGGAGCCGGCCGTGGGACGAGATCAACGGGATCATGCGCCGGGCCGCCCTCGGCGAGACGGCCGCCCACCTCACCCACCTGGAGCGCCGCGGCCGCCTGGAGCTGGCCGGCGACACCCCGCTGCGCTGGCGGGTCAGGGGTTCGCCGTCGCCGAGCTGACCCAGGCCAGGTAGCCGGAACTGCCGCGGTCGATCGGGACGGCGGTCAGCTCCGGGGTCTCGTAGCCGTGGTTGGTCTCGATGTGGGCGTTGACGGCGTCGAAGCGGGCGGTGGTGGTCTTGATCAGGCACAGCCACTCCTCGGCGGTCTCGATCGCCCCCTGCCAGCGGTAGGTGCTGGAGATCGGGCCGAGCACCTGCACGCAGGCGGCCAGCCGCCGCTCGACCAGGTCGCGGGCCAGCCGTTCGGCGTCCTCGCGGGCGTCGGTCGTGGTCATCGCCATCAGGTACCGGTCGGGCACTTGGCAGTCACCTCGTCGCGGGGTCAGGCTTGCTCGGGCGCAGGGATCGTACGGCTCGGGACGCGCCGGGCCAGCACGGCCGCCAGCAGGGCCACGGCGGCGGTCAGGGCGAAGGCGCCGGCGATGCCGGCCCCGGGCGGCCAGCCGGAGGCGGCCCCGGCCGCGACCAGGACCCCGCCGAGGCCGGCCCCGAGGGCCACCCCGAGGGTCTCGGTCAGCTGGAGCGAGGCGCTGGCCGCCCCCTCCTGACCGGCTGGGGCCTCGCCGAGCATGATCAGGGAGATGGGCGAGTAGGCCAGGCCGATCCCGAAGCCGCCCACCGCCCAGCCGGCCACCCCCACCGCCACCGGCACGGCCGGCAGCAGGGCGGCCGCCTCGCAGGCGATCCCGGCGGCCACGATCAGGAACCCGGCCCGGATCAGCCGCCGGCCCGGCCAGTCGGCCGCCTTGCGCTCCTGGACCCAGGACCCGGCCGTCCAGGCGAGGGTCGCGGCGGTCACGGCCAAGCTGGCCACGACCGTGCTCTGGCCCCGGACCGAGGTGAGGGCCAGGGGCACGTAGGTGTCGGCCCCGAAGAAGGCGAAGGTGAGCAGGCCCCGCGACAGCACCGTCACCGGCAGGCCCGGCCGGGCCGTGAGCGTCCCCGGCGGCAGCAGACCGCGCAGGGGGACCAGGCCGACGGCCAGCCCGGCGGCGACCAGCAGCGCTCCGGCCACCGGCGAGCGGCTGGTCAGGCCGGCAAGGACCAGGCCGGCCCCCGCGGCCACCGCCACCGCCCTGGCCAGCCGGCCCCGCTGCACCAGCGGCTCCTCCGGGGGGCCGAGCCGCCGCAGCGACCGCCAGGCCAGGGCGCCGGAGGCGAGCACCAGCGGCAGCAGGCCGAGGAACACCCAGCGCCAGCCGACGCTGGCCGCGACCAGGGCCGACACGGCCGGGCCGATCAGGCCGGGCACCACCCAGGCGGTCGAGAGGACGGCGAACACCCGCGGCCGCAGGGCCTCCGGATAGCTGCGGCCGATGGCGGCGTAGGCGACCGCCGGGACCGCCCCCGCCCCCAGCCCCTGGAGCCCGCGGGCCAGCACCAGCACCAGCATGGTGGGGGCGAGGCCGCCGATGGTGAGGCCGACCACGAACACCAGCACCCCGGCCACGAACGGCGGGGCCGGGCCGCGCCGGTCGGCCTGGCCGCCGGCGACCACGATGCCGACCAGCAGGCCGAGCTGGAAGGCGCTGGTGACCCAGCCGTACAGCCCGATGCCCTGGAGGTCGTCCTTGATCGTGGGCAGGATCGTGATGACGGCCAGCGCCTCGAAGGCGACCAGGGTGATGGTGAGCACCAGGCCCACGGTGAGCCCGCGCCGGGCGGGCGTCATCAGCCCGGCCGGCCGCCTCGACGACCGCTTCATGGTTGGCCCACGCGGTCATGCTACCGGCCAGGCCCGGCGGCCAGGGCCGGCTTGACAGGCAACCGGCGGGTTTGGAAGGGTACGCCCGTCGTCGGCCAACCCCCCAATCCCCCAATTGGGCCAACGGCACCGCACGGAGCACGCGCGGACGCCCACACGTCCGGGCGGCTGCTGCGCTGGTGACGGTTATGGCCCGCTTCCCCGAGAGGCTCGCCAGCTTGGGCAACGAACCGGCAGCACGCGGCTCCAGGGCACGACCCCGGCACGCCCGGGCCGGCTCGCCGTGGCCGGGCAAGCTCAAGATGGGGTTCCTGATCGTCTTCCCCCTGCTGCTGGCCTGGGCGCTGCTGCCGGCCAGCGCCAAGCCGGGCGCCGGACGGCCGCTCGGTCAGGACCGGACCGCCTCGGCCGCGCCGGCGCCCGACACCGTCCGGCTGGCCTCGCTGGTCAACGCCGAACGGTCCCGCCGCGGCCTGCCCACCCTGAGCGTGCTCCCCCGCCTGTCGAGCCTCGCCGGCGCCCAGTCGGCCCGCATGGCCGCGACCCGCCGCCTGTCGGCCAGCCCGGGGCTGGCCGACGCCGTCCAGCCGGCCTCCGTCTGGGAGGAGCAGGTCCGCTGCGCGGCCAGCGTCGAGGCGGCCC
This sequence comes from Actinomycetota bacterium, assembly GCA_036280995.1. Lineage (NCBI taxonomy): Bacteria > Bacillati > Actinomycetota > Actinomycetota bacterium. The sequence goes on from DASUPQ010000871.1 coordinate 3,838, forward strand.
ATCGGGAGCTGATGCGCTCGGCCGGGGCCAAGCGCCGCATCCTCAGCCGCTCCTTCAACGCCATCGGGGTCGGGGCGGCCAGCGGCGGCTGCGTCTGGGTGACCGAGCTGCTGGCCAAGGTGCCGGACGCGACCGCCGCCGGGACCGCCCGCCGGCCCGTGCGCCCGACCACGACCACCACCGCCCCCACCACCACGACCCGGGTGCGGACGACCACGACCAGGGCGGCGCCACGGACCACGGCGCCCCCGACGACCCAGGCCGCCGCCGGCGCCCCCGGGGGCGGGTCCACCGCCCAGAAGCTGACCAGCGACCTGTTCGACCGGCTCAACGCCGAGCGCCGGGCCAGGGGCCTGGCCGCGCTGCGCTGGGACGGCGACCTGGCCCGGGTCGCGGGCGACTGGTCGGCCGAGATGGCCAGCAGCGGCAACTTCCGCCACCGCGACCTTGGCGCGGCCGGCGACCTGGCGGGCATGGCCAAGTTCTCGGCCCTTGGCGAGAACATCGCCTGGGTCGAGGGCTACCCGAGCATGGGCAACCAGCTCCACGTCGGCTGGATGCGCTCGGAGGGGCACCGGGCCAACATGCTCCAGCGCGGCTACGACTCGGTCGGGATCGGGGTCGTCTGCTCCGGCGGCCGGGCCTGGGCGACCCAGAACTTCGGGCGGCTGGACAGCTCCAGCGCGCCGTCGATGAGCTCCGGCACCCCGGCCGAGGAGCCGATCGTGGCCACCCGGTCCGACGGCGTCCGCTGCTGAGCCTGGAAGAGGTTTCGCGGCCGGCGGCACTCGTGGTCAGATGGGCCTGCCAACGGTGGAGGCTGGGCCACCCCGAACGACGAACGACCGAGGCGGTGCGGGCATGCTCAAGGCATGGGTGCTGATCCAGACGGAGGTGGGCAGGGCCGGCGAGGTGGCGGCCGCCGTGACCGCCATCGACGGGGTCGAGCTGTCCGAGGTGACCGCGGGCCCGTTCGACGTCATCGCCAAGGTCGCCGCGCCCAACCTGGACGCCCTCGGCAAACTGATCGTCAGCCGGGTCCAGGCCGTCCCCGGCACCCTGCGCACCCTCACCTGCCCGCGCCCCGGCCCCGACCGCGGGGACGCGGCCTAGCCCGCGCGCCATGGGCCAGCCGCCACCGCCGCCGCTGCACCCCGAGGCCGAGCCGCTGGCCGGGCTGCTCGGCACCTGGCGGGGCGAGGGCGCCGGTGAGTACCCCACCATCGCCCCGTTCCGCTACGGCGAGGAGGTGCGCTTCTGGCACGTCGGCAAGCCGTTCCTGGCCTACACCCAGCGGACCTGGAGCCTGGACGACGGCCGCCCCCTGCATGCCGAGGCCGGCTACTGGCGGGCCAAGCCGGGTGGCGCCGTCGAGCTCGTCCTCGCCCACCCCACCGGCATCGTCGAGGTCCAGGAGGGCCACGTGAACGGCGGCCGGTTCGAGCTCCGCAGCACCACCATGGCCGGTACCGCCACCGCCAAGCAGGTCGACGCCCTCCACCGCCGTTTCGACCTCGACGGCGACCGCCTCAGCTACACCGTGGCCATGGCCGCCGTCGGCCAGCCCCTCCGGCACCACCTGGCCGCCGAGCTGCACCGCACCGGCGTCACGGCCTGACCACCCGGCCCAGGTCGGGCGGGGGCGGGAGGTGGGCCTGGGCCGCCTCCAGAGCCTCGGCCGCGGCCAGGGCGGCCGGGGGGAGGGGGCTGGAGCGGCGGGCGGCCAGGTCCACGTGGAGGGCCAGCTCCTCGTGGGTGGCGGCCAGGACCCCGCGGTCGAGGTTCTCCATGGCCAGCAGGTAGTGCAGCTTCTTGGCCGAGTGCCCGACCAGCCGGGCCAGGACGCGGTAGCGCTCCCCCTCGGCCAGCTCGGCGTGGTAGCGGGTGTGCTCCTCCACCACCATCAGGGTGGCCCCGGTCCGTGCCGTGTACTCGTCCGGGCCCAGCCCCAGGTGCGCGAACAGCCCGTCGGTGGACAGGTCGAACGCGGCCCGGTAGTGGACGACGTTCATGTGGCCGTTGTAGTCGATCGTCTCCGGCCCGGCCCGGCCGCCACCCACCTCCAGCCAGCCGTCGAAGTCCGCCACGGTCAGGCGAGCAGCCGGCCGGCCAGGTCGTCGAGGTCGGTGACGACCAGCTCGGGCGGGTCGGCCAGGGGGTCGAGGACCTTGCCGGGACGGGCGACGAAGGCGGCCCGGCAGCCGGCCCGCAGCGCCCCGGCGACGTCCCAGGCGTGGGCGGCCACCAGCAGCACCTCGCCCGGCTCGACCCCAAGGCGGTCGGCCGCCATCCGGTAGGGCTCGGGCGCCGGCTTGAGGCGGCGCACCGTGTCGGCCGACAGCACCGCCTCGAGCTCGCCGATGATGCCGGCGTGCTCCAGCTGGGCCCGGGCGACCCGCTCGGTCGAGTTGGTCAGCGAGGCCAGGCGCAACCCGCCCTCCCGCAGCCGGCGCAGGGCGCCGGGCACCTCCGGATGGGCGGGCAGGCGGGTCATGCCGCCCACGAGCTCCTCGCGCTGGTCGTCGGACAGCTCGACGCCGAGGCGGGCCGCGGTCATCTCCAGGGCGGCCCGGCCGACCGCGCCGAAGTCGGCGTAGCTGCCGGTGATGGTGGCCACCATGGCCGACTGGAGCAGCTGGCCGAACCAGGCCACGCGCACCCCGCGGTCGCCGAACACCCGCTCGAACGCGTCGTCGAGCGCGGCCAGGTCGAGCAGCGTCTCGTTGACGTCGAACACGCACACCGGCGCCATGGCGGCCTCCTCGGTCGCGGCCTTCGGCGGGCAGCACACCAGGTCCGGCGGCCGGCGGCAACCCGCCGCGCTGGTATGGGAGGCTGGCGTCATGGACGATGCCGGCGGGCAGCCCTTCTGCTACCTGACCACCACCGGGCGGGTGTCGGGGCGGCCGCACACGATCGAGATCTGGTTCGCCCTCCAGGGCCGCACCCTGTACCTGCTGTCGGGCGGGGGCGACAGGTCGGACTGGGTGCGCAACCTCCGGCGCGACCCGGCGGTCACCGTGCGGCTCGGGCGGCGCGACGCGGCCGAGCTGCCGGGTCGCGCCCGGATGGTCGAGGCCGGAACGGACGAGGACGAGCTGGCCCGCCGGCTGGTGGCCGGCAAGTACCAGCCGACGTACGGCGGCGACCTGTCCGGCTGGCGCCGCTCGGCCCTGCCGGTGGCGGTCGACCTGGCTAGCAACGGTCGATGACCTCGCGGGCCACCTCGGCGAGCTTGCGCTCCGACGAGCGGGCGCGGCGACGCAGGAGCTCCAAGGCGCGCTGGGCGTCGATGCCCTCGCGTTCCATGAGGACGCCCTTGGCCTGCTCGATCAGGACCCGGGCGGTCAGCGCGAACTGCAGCTGGGCGGTCAGCTCGGTCTTGTGGCGGGCGTCGGTGATGGAGCCGATCAGGCGGCCGAGCATCACCGCGAAGGCGCGGACCGCGCCGACGTCGGCCTCGGTCCAGTGGCGCGTCTCATACGCCAGGGCGTTGCAGGTCCCGATGGGCTGGTCGTCGAGGACGACCGGGGCCGACAGGACGCCGCGGATCTGGTTGGTGCGGGCGGCCGGGCCGAGCCGGGGCCAGCGCGGATCGGACCGGAGGTCGGGGGTCCAGACGACCCGGACGGTGGCGAAGGCGTCGATGCACGGGCCCTCGCCCAGGTCACGCTCGGCCCGTTCGAACGCCTGCTCGGCCTCGTTGGTGGCGGTCACCCAGCCCAGCGCCCCCTGCTGGTCGGCCAGCATCAGCCCGACCCCGTCGGCGCGGAGCAGGGGGATGGCGGCCTCGATGGTCTCCTGCAGGGCCTCGGCCAGGCTGTCCCAGTCGGTGGCGCCCGCCCTGCCCGGCGGCGCGTCGCCGGCGCGGGTCTCGGCCTCCCGCAGCGTCCAGCCCAGCTCCACCACCCCGTCCCGTCCCGCCGGGACCGCCTCGACGGCCACGGCGGCGGGGCGGGGCCCACCCCGGCCGGGCTGCAGCGTCAGCTCCCAGGCCTGGGCGCCGCCGTCGACGAGGCGCCGCAGGCGGTCCTGGAAGCCGGCCCGGTCGTCGCCGGCCACGAACGCCGACAGCGGCCGGCCGGTCAGGGCTCGCTGGAACAGCGACCGGTAGCGGTCGAGGCGGCCCTGCAGCCGCTGGCGGGCCTCCGGCAGCTCGGGGTGCCGGTGACGGGAGCCGTCGAGTTCCATGGCGTGAAGCTTGTTACCCCGGCGGCCGCCCGCAATCGGGCGCCGGCGGCCCGGCGGCGCTAGGCTACCGGCCATGGCGGGCACCGATGACTGGACGGTCGAGCGGGCGAATGCGGCCCTGCCCTGGGTCGGGGAGGCGCTGACCCGGATCCGCGAGCTGGTGGCCGAGGCCAGGCGCGAGCGCGAGGGGACGGCGGCGCTGCTCGAGGGCAACGGCCACCCGGCCACCCCGAAGGGCACCGACGAGCTGCGGGCCGCGGTCGAGACCCTGACCGGCGAGGGGATCGTCCTGCGGGACCTGGACGCCGGGTTGGTCGACTTCCCGGCGCGGCTGGAGGACGGCCGCGCCTACCTGCTCTGCTGGGTGCTGGGCGAGCCGGCGGTCGAGTGGTGGCACTGGCCCGACACCGGGTTCGCCGGCCGGCGGCCGCTGACCGACCCGCCCGCCTGAACCGGCCGGGCGGCCAGGACGGCCAGAGCGGGTCGTCGGCGGGCCGCGGCCCCTTGGGCGGCGCGTGCGGCGGCCGTCGCAGGTGCTCAGGTGAGCAGGCTGGCCAGCAGCACGAGGTTGAGGACGACCAGCACGGCGACCGCCGCCCTGGCCAGGCGGCGCAGGGGGGCGCGGTTGGCGAACGACCCCATGACGTCGCGGCGGCTGGTCAGGGCGACCAGCGGGATGGCCACGGCCGGGAGGGCCAGCGACAGGGCGACCTGGCTCCAGACGAGGGCGGCCACCTCGTTGACGCCGGCGGCCAGGACGACGACGGCCGGGACCATGGTGACGGCCCGGCGGGCGATCGCCGGCACGCGCCAGCCGAGCAGGCCGTCGAGGACGAGCTGGCCGGCCAGGCTGCCGGTGGTCGAGGAGGCCAGCCCGGAGGCGAGCAGGGCGACGGCGAAGCCGGTGGCGGCCAGGGGGCCGAGCATGGGCCGCAGCGTCTCGTGGGCCTGGCCGAGGGACTCGACCACGACCCCGCCGCGGCCGAAGGTGGCCGCGGCCATGATCAGGATGGCCGCGTTCACGAGCAGGGCCAGGTTGAGGGCGACGGCCGTCTCGACGGTGGAGCGGCGCAGGACCCGCCGGCGCGGCTCGCTGCCGCAGCGCGACCGGATCAGCCCGGAGTGCAGGAACAGGTTGTGGGGCATGACCACCGCCCCGAGGATGCCGACGGCGATCGGCAGCGACTCCCCGTTCAGCGAGGGGATGGCCGCCCCGGCCAGGATCGGGCCGGCGGCCGGCCGGGCCAGGGCCACCTCGAGGGCGTAGACGCCGCCGATGACCCCGAGCAGCAGGAAGATGACCCGCTCGATGCGACGCATGCTGCCGGAGGCGAGCAGGCCGAGGACCAGGACGGCCCCGAGCCCGATGGCCGGGGCCAGGCCGATGCCGAGCAGCAGCCGCAGGGCCACGACCACGCCGATGAACTCGGCCATCTCGGTGGCCAGCATGGCCCCCTCGGCGACCAGCCAGTAGCCGAGCCGGGCCGGCGTGGGCAGCCGCGACCCGACGGCCGCGGCCAGGTCCTGGCCGGTGGCGATGCCGAGCTTGGCCGAGAGGTACTGGAGCATGACCGCGGTCAGGTTGGCCGCGACCAGCACCCACAGCAGCGAGT
>DASUPQ010000872.1 GCA_036280995.1 Actinomycetota bacterium
TGGTGGGGGCGAGGCTGCGCCGGTTGCGGACCGAGCTGGGCCTGAGCCGGGACGAGGCCGCCGAGTCCATCCGGGCCTCGGAATGGAAGATCCACCGGCTCGAGAACGGCCAGGTCGGCTTCAAAGAACGCGACATCATCGACCTGCTGCGCCGCTACCAGGTCACCGACCCGGCCGAGGTCGCCGACTTCCTCGCCCTGGCCCGCGAGGCCAACGCCCCCGGCTGGTGGCAGCACTACGGCGACGTCCTCCCCCAATGGTTCCGGACCTATGTCGACCTGGAGTCGGCGGCGTCGCTGATCCGGACCTATGAGGGCCAGTTCGTCCCCGGGCTGTTGCAGACCGACGGCTACATGCGGGCGGTGGTCCGCGGCGCCCACCTGGAGGACTCGGCCGAGGAGGTGGGCCGGCGGGTGCGGCTGCGCATGGCCCGCCAGATCCTGTTGACCCGGGAGGCCCCGCCGCGGTTGTGGGCGGTGGTCGATGAGGCCGCCCTGCGCCGGCCCGTGGGGGGCCGGGAGGTCATGCGGGGCCAGCTGGAACGGCTGGTCGAGGCGACCAAGCTGGCCAACGTCACCCTCCAGATCCTCCCCTTCGACTCCGGCGCCCATGCCGCCATGGCGGGCGCGTTCAGCGTGCTGCGGTTCCCCGACCGGGAGCTGCCCGACGTGGTCTACCTGGAGCACCTGACCAGCGCCCTGTACCTGGACAAGCGTGACGAGGTCGAGCGGTACCTGAACGTCATGGAGGTCCTCTGCGTCGAGAGCGAGCCTCCGGCGAGGACCGTCGAGCTCCTGACCGGCATCCTGGACGAGCTGTAGCTGCTAGGCTGCAACTCCCCTGCGTCGCTGGCGAGCTGAGGACCGTGGCCGACAACTGGACCACCACGATCAACACGGGCGTGCCGAACCCGGCCCGCATCTACGACTATCTCCTGGGCGGCAAGGACAACTTCCCGGCCGACCGCGACGTGGCCGAGCAGCTCCTCGCCATCGCCCCGGTCGCCCGGGACGTGGTCAGGGACAACCGGGCGTTCCTCCGCCGGGCCGTCCGCTTCCTGACCTCCGAGGCCGGGATCCGGCAGTTCATCGACCTCGGCAGCGGCCTGCCGACCCAGGGCAACGTCCACGAGGTCGCCCAGGCCGACGCCGCCGACGCGCGCGTGGTCTACGTCGACAACGACGCCATGGTGGTGACCCACAGCCGCGCGCTGCTGGCCGGTGACAACACCGTCGCCGTCCAGGCCGACCTCCGGGAGCCGGAGCGCATCCTGGCCCACCCGGAGGTCCGGCAGCTGATCGACTTCGATCAGCCGGTCGCCCTGCTGCTCATGGCGATTCTGCACTTCGTCCCCGACGACGAGGACCCCTTCGGGATCGTGGCCCGGTTCCGGGACGCCCTGCCGGCCGGCAGCTACCTGGCCATCTCCCACGGCACCAGGGACATCCCGGCGCGGCCGGACATGTCTCCGGAGGAGATGACCGAGATGGGGACCAAGGTCGAGCGGCTGTACCAGCTGACCACCGCGTCGCTGGTGACCCGCACCCACGCCGAGGTCGAGCGGTTCTTCGACGGCCTCGACCTGCTCGACCCCGGCGTGGTCGAGATCCAGCGGTGGAGGCCCGACGGCCGGCGCCCGATGCTGCCGGGCGGGTTCTACGGCGGGGTCGGCCGCAAGCCATGGGGGTGATCGTCCTCTGCATCGTGATGGTGGCCGCCGGACTGCTCGCGATCGCCCGCTGGGGCGCCATGGCGGTCCAGCCGCCGCCCACGCCGGCAGGGTACGAGCCCGGCCCGGACGGCCGCCCGCCCGTCGGCCTCGTCGTGCGCCGCTACCTCTGGTACCTGACCCTGGCCGTCAGCGCGGGCGCCGCCGCCGGCCTGCTGGCCGCCGGAGCCGGCGGGCGGCTGGTGATGCGGCTGCTGGCGGTGACGGCCGGGCCCGGCGCGCAGGGACGGATCACCGAGGCCGACCAGGTCGTGGGGCGCATCAGCGTCGACGGCACGCTCGGGTTCATCATCTTCACCGGCCTGCTCTTCGGGGCGGCCTCGGGAGCCGCCTACCTGGTGCTGCGGCGCTGGCTGCCCGCCGGGCGGGCCGGTGGCGCCGTCTTCGGCGCCCTGCTCCTGGTCCTGGCCGGCGTCCGGCTGGAGCCCCTGCGCCCGGGCAACCCCGACTTCGACCTGGTGGGGCCGGGATGGGTGTCGGTGGCCGCCTTCACCGCGCTGGTGCTCTTCCACGGCATGCTGGTCGCCGCCCTGGCCGGCCGGCTCAGCCGGTCGATCCCGCTGCTCGCCCCCACCGCTCCCGCCATCGCCGCCCACCTGCCGCTGCTGCTGCTCGCGCTGGGCTCGGTCGCCCTGGTGGCGGCCATGGTCGGCGCCGTGGCCGTGCTGGCCAGTCAGATCCCGGCCGTGGTCGCTGCCTGGCGCGACCAGCGCGCGCTGACGGCCGGGCGGGTGGTCCTTGGTCTGGTTGCCCTGGTGGCCCTTCCCAGCTTCGCCTCGGCCGTCGTCGACATCCTGGGCCGGCCGTAGGGTGATGGGCAGGGACGGATCGAGCCGCGTTAGCCCGACGCCCCGGCTCGGCCGGCGAGCCACACACGGAAGTGGTCGAGGATCTCGATCGGCGGCCGCTGGAGCGCGGGTGCGACGCTGTGCGCCACTTCCCGGAGCAGCACGATGCTCGCCATGGCGACGTCGTTGGTCGGGATGCTGCAGAGCCTGGCCAGCATCTGGTCGGTGCTGACGAGCTGTCCGCCGTCCAGCCGCCAGGCGAGGGTGACGAGTAGCTGGGCTGCCTCGTGCTCGGTTGGGGTGAGGAGGTTGTCATGCGACGCGGGCATGCCTTGTCCCTCCTGGCCTGGAGCCGCTGTCCGGCCGGATCTGCGCATGCTATGCCACGGTCGGCGACCTCCTGAAAGGAGAATCCCCCGTCATGCGGCGAGGGGTTCGAGGGTGACCTGGTAGCCGAGGGCCTGGAGCTGGGCGACGGCTCGCTGGCGAGAACGGTGGGCGTCGCGGCGGACAAAGTAGTCGCCACCCAGATCAGCGTAGTCACAGTCGTCGGTGAGCAGGTACCAGGCGATCACCAGGATCGAGTGGCCCACGGCCATGGCCGCCTTCTTCTTGCCGATGCGGCGGGCCAGCCGCCAGTACTGGGCGGCCAGATAGGTGTCGC
>DASUPQ010000873.1 GCA_036280995.1 Actinomycetota bacterium
CCGCCCCAGATGGTGAGGGTGTCGCCCTCCAGCTCGTAGACGTAGTCGAGGGTGTTGCCGGTGCTGTCGAAGAAGCGGGAGTGGATGTCCGGGCTCGGCGGCTCCCCGAAGGGCCGCAGGTGCCCGATGATCTCCATGCCCTTGACCTTCTGCCCGTACTGCTCGAGCTCGACGTGCTGGACCAGGAAGAACCCTCCTTCCATCCACTCGTAGCGGACGACGCCCTCGGCGCCGCCGCTCACCCGCCAGGCGCCGAGGAGCCGCTCGCCGAGGGCCTTGATGTCCGGCGCCGGGGTCGGGGTCTCGGGGCTGTCGTAGCTGGTCGACGCATCGGTCATGGCCGGTTCCTCCTGTGCGGGGCCGCCGTCGGCGGCCTTCACCAGTTGCTACGAGGAAGCGGGCCGAAAGGAATCGCTCCCCCAACGGCGCGACCGGCGCGTCGGTCAGGGGAGGGTCGGCTCCAGGCCGAACGCCCGGTACAGGTCGGGGACGTCGAAGTCGACGATCTCGGCCACCCTGTCGCCCTCGATGCGCAGCACCTCAAGGGCGGTGAGCCGGAACACCGGCGCCCCCGGCGGCCGGTGGTAGATCGCCACCGCCGGTTGCCGGTTGGCGCTGGTGGCGACGAACCGGTACTCCCCGGGAGGAGCGAACTCCCTGGTGGCCTGGATGAAGGCAGCCCGCGAGTCCGACCACAGGGGGATCTGCGGGTAGGCGACCCGCAGGTCGTCGGTGAGCACCTCGGCCATGGCCTCGATGTCGTTCTGCTGGTGGGCATCGATGTAGCGCCGCAGCACCTCCCGCTCCCGGTCGCCCACCGCGGCCTCCCCACCCCAGTCGTCGCGGCGCCTGGGCAGGTGCTCCTTCATGGTGGCCCGGGCCCGCTGCAGCGCGCTCTTGACCGAGGCCTCGCTGCCGCCAAGCAGGGCCGCGGTGGCCTTGGCCGACCAGCCCATGACGTCGCGGGCCAGGAACACCGCGCGCTGGAGACCCGGCAGGTGCTGGATGGCGGCCAGGAACGCCAGCTCGATCGTCTCCCGCTGCACCACCGTCTCGCCCGGGTCCCCCACCGGGTCTTCCAGGAGCCGGTCGGGGAACGGCTCCAGCCACAGCTCGCCCGCGCCCTGCGGCAGCGGCCCGCCGGGGCTGACCGGGTCCATGACGTCGAACGGTAGGAGCCGCCGGCGTCCGCGCCGCCGCAGCACATCCAGGCACGCGTTGGTGGCGATCTTGTACAGCCAGGCCCGGGGCGCCTGATCGGCCTCGAACCGGTCGATGCTCCGCCAGGCTCGCTCGAAGGTCTCCTGCAGCAGGTCCTCGGCCTCGGTGAAGGACCCCAGCATCCGGTAGCAGTGCACCAGCAGTTCCCGCCGATGCCGTTCGAACAGCTCCCCGAACGCCTCCCGGGTCCCGACGCCCACGAGGGCCCCCTTGGTCGCATCCCTATTAGGCGACCCTCAGCTTCTATTCTGGCGTAGCTGCCGGGCAATGACGACTCTCAGGATCTGGTTCGTGCCCTCGTATATTTGTGTAATTTTTGCGTCCCGCATCATGCGCTCCAGAGGGAACTCCTTCACGTACCCATATCCACCCAGCAATTGCACCCCGTCGGTGGTGACCCGCATCGCGGTGTCCGAGGCGACGCACTTGGCGGCGGCGGCGGAGAAGGTCAGGCCGGGGTCGTCGCGGTCGGCCTTGGCGGCGGCCTGGTAGACGAGGGCGCGGGCGGCCTCGATCTGCATGGCCATGTCGGCCAGCATGAACTGAAGGCCCTGGAACTCGCCGACCGGGCGGCCGAACTGCTCGCGCTCCTGGGTGTAGGCGAGGGCGTAGTCGAAGGCGCCCTGGGCGATGCCGACGGCCTGGGCGCCGATGGTGACGCGGCTGTGGTCGAGGGCGCGGAGGGCCAGAGGGAAGCCCTGGCCCTCCTCGCCCAGGCGGTTGGCGGCCGGGACCCGGACGTCGTTGCAGATGACCTCGGTGGTGGGCGACCCGCGGATGCCGAGCTTGTCCTCGTGCTTGCCGATCTCGAAGCCGGGCATGGAGTCCTCGAGGAGGAAGGCGCTGATGCCCTTGGACCCGGCGTCTGGGTCGGTGACGGCGTAGTAGATGTAGAGCTTGCTGACCCCGCCGCCGGTGATGAAGCGCTTGGTGCCGTTGAGCACGTACTCGTCGCCGTCGCGGACGGCCCGGGAGCGCAGGGCGGCCGCGTCCGAACCCGACCCGGGCTCGGTCAGGCAGTAGGAGGCCATGGCCGAGCCGTCGGCGATCTGGGGCAGGAAGCGCTGCTTCTGCTCCTCGGTGCCGGCGAACAGCAGCGGCAGGGTGGCCAGCTTGTTGACGGCCGGGATCAGGGAGGTGGACGCGCAGACCCGGGCCAGCTCCTCGACCAGGATGCAGTGGGTGATGGAGTCGGCCCCGGCGCCGCCGTACGCCTCGGGGACGTTGATCCCGGTCAGGCCGGCCTCGGCCAGCACCTTCAGGTTGTCCCAGGGGAACTCGCCGGTCCGGTCGATCTCGGCCGCCCGCTCGGTGAACTTCTCCTCGAACAGCCGCCGCCATTCCCTGCGGAACAGCTCCTGGTCCTCGGTCAGCGCGAACGCGTCCGTCATGTCCGTCACCCTTCTCTGCGTGGCGGCCGGATATCCCATTCTAGTGGCGATGCCCAGGCCCGATAGCATGGAGTCGATGAACAGCGACCAGCCGCGGGTGGCCCTGCTCGGCTACGGGTACTGGGGGCCGAACCTGGCCCGGAACCTGCACATGCGCCTGGGCAGGGGCTGGGTGGCCTGCGTCGACCCCGACCCGGACCGGCGGGCCGAGGTCGCCCACCGCTACCCCTGGGTCCGGGCCCTGGCCGACCCGGACGAGGTCATGGGCGACCCCGAGGTGGACGCCCTGGTCGTCGCCTCCCCCGCCCGCACCCACGCGCCCCTGGTCATCGAGGCCCTCCAGGCCGGCAAGCACGTGCTGGTCGAGAAGCCCCTGGCCCTGTCGACGGCCGAGGCGGTCGGCCTGGCCGAGGCGGCCGACCGGGCCGGCCGGGTGCTGGCCGTCGGCCACACCTTCGAGTACAACCCGGCCGTGACCCGGATGCGGGAGCTGCTGGAGGCCGGCGACCTGGGCGACCTGTGGTACCTGCACTCCCAGCGGGTGAACCTGGGCCGCATCCAGAGTGACATCAACGCCCTGTGGTCGATCGGCCCCCACGACGTCTCGATCGCGAACTACCTGATCGGCTCGGCCCCCCGCTGGGTGTCGGCCCGGGGCGCCCGCTACCTGCACGCCGATGTGGAGGACGTGGTCTTCGCCACCCTCGGCTACGAGGGCGGGGTCCTGGCCCACCTGCACGTGTCCTGGCTTGACCCGTCGAAGCTGCGCCGTACCACCGTGGTCGGCTCCCGGCGCATGGTGGTCTTCGACGACCTCGACTCCGAGGCCAAGCTGCGCGTCTACGACAAGGGCGCCGACCCGGTCTCGGGCGGCTTCGGCGAGTTCCAGTTCCGCCTGCGCCGCGGCGACCTCCACGTGCCCCGCACCGACCTGACCGAGCCGCTGGCCCTGGAGCTGGACCACTTCCTGGAGTGCTGCCGCACCGGCGCCCGCCCCCGCACCGACGGCTGGAACGGCGTCCGCGTGGTCGCCACCCTCGAGGCGGCCCAGCAGTCTCTCGACAAGGGCGGCATCCAGGTCGAGGTCGACGCCCCCACCCGGTA
>DASUPQ010000874.1 GCA_036280995.1 Actinomycetota bacterium
CTCAGCATCAACCGCGTGGTGCTGCAGATGTTCTTCGTCGGGCTGCTGGTCTGGGGGCTGTTCTTCTTCGCCTTCCGCCGGCCCAAGCTGGTGCCCTCGGGGCTCCAGAACGTGATGGAGGCGTTCGTCGACTTCATCCGCAACCAGATCGTGCTTGAGGTCATCGGCCGCGACGGGCTGCGCTTCATGCCGTATCTGACCACGCTGTTCGTGTTCGTGCTGTTCGGCAACCTGGGCGGGATCATCCCGCCGATCCTGTTCCCGCTGAACGGCCGCATGGCCCTGCCGGCGATCATGGCCATCTGCAGCCTGCTGGTGTTCATCAGCGTTGGGATCGCCAGCCAGGGCTTCGGCCACTACTTCAGGAACGCCCTGTTCCCGCCCGGCATCCCCTGGCCGGTCTACGTCCTGCTGACGCCGATCGAGTTCATCTCGACCTTCGTCGTCCGGCCGGTCACCCTGGCCATCCGGCTGCTGGCCAACATGATCGCCGGCCACCTGATCCTGTCGGTGTTCTTCGTGGCCACCGGCTACATGCTGACATCGATGAACATCAGCAGCCTGTTCGGGGTCGGGGCGCTGGTCTTCTCGGTCGCCCTGGTCGCCTTCGAGCTGTTCGTGGCCGGCCTGCAGGCCTACGTCTTCACGATCCTGTCCGCCGTGTACATCGCCGGGGCGCTGGAACCCGAGCACTAGCAAAGGAGCAGACCGCGAGATGAGCCTGGCACTGATGAGCAACATCCTGGCCGCCGAGGACACCGTCAGCGGCAGCGTCTCGATCATCGGCTACGGCCTGGGCACGCTCGGGCCGGGCATCGGCATCGGCTTCCTGGTCGGCAAGACCGTCGAGGGCATCTCGCGCCAGCCCGAGTCGGCCGGCCAGGTCCGCACGCTGATGTTCATCGGCCTGGCCCTGGTCGAGGCCCTGGCCCTGTTCGGCTTCGCCCTGGCCTTCGTCGTCCGGTAACAGGGAGGGCACGTGCATCTCGCCTATCTCCTGGCCCAGGAAGCGGAGCCGGCCCACGAGCCGAACCCGATCCTGCCGGCCGCCAACGAGCTGATCTGGGGCACGATCGCCTTCTTCATCCTGCTGCTCGTCATGTACCGGACGGTCTGGCCGTCGGTCGACAAGGCGTTCAAGGACCGCCGGGCCAACATCGAGGGCAAGCTCGAGAAGGCCGAGAAGGACCGCGAGGAGGCCGAGGGGCTGCTGGAGCAGTACCGTCGGCGGCTGCGCGACGCCGAGGATGAGACCCAGCGGATCCTTGAGGAGGCCCGGGCCAGCGCCGAACGGGTCCGCCGCGAGCTGCGGGACAAGGCCGAGGCCGAGGCCGGCCGCGAGCTGGACCGGGCCCGCCAGGCCATCCGGGCCGAGCGCGACCAGGCCATCCGCCAGCTCCGCAACGAGGTTGGCACCCTGGCCGTCGAGCTGGCCACCCGGGTGGTCGGCGACTCCCTTGACCGGGACCGCCAGCTCCGGCTGGTCGACGAGTACATCGACGAGCTCGGCAACCAGGCCCAGGCCGGCGCCCTGACCGGCCGGCGCGAGGAACCCGATGGCGACCGAGGTTAACCAGGCCCTGGCCACCCACGCCCAGGGGCTGTTCGACGAGGCCGCCGGGCGCGGCCAGCGGGCCATCGACCAGGTCGAGGCCGACCTCGAGGAGCTCGCCCGGCTGCTCGTCCACCAGGTGCGGCTGCGCAAGGCCCTGGCCGACCCCGGGCTCCCGCCCGAGCCCAAGCGGGCCCTGCTGGCCGAGCTCGGCCAGGGCCGCCTGGACGAGGCCAGCGTGGAGCTGCTGGCCACCGTGGCCACCCGCCAGCGGGTCCGGCTGCGGGACTTCCCCGGGCTGCTGGCCGCCCTCGCCGCCATGGCCGCGTTCACCGCCGCCGAGAAGGCCGGCGAGCTGGAGCAGCTCGAAGGGGAACTGTTCTTCCTGGGCACGCTGGTCGAGCAGCAGCCACGGGTGCGCTCGGCCCTGACCAACCCCGGCCTGCCCGTCGCGAACAAGCGGGCGCTGGTCGCCGACCTGCTCGACGGCCGGGTCGGCAGGCGCACCGCCGCCCTGGCCGACCTGCTGGTCGAGCTGTACGAGGGCCACGACCTGGACACCGTGGCCAAGCAGTGGGCCGAGGCGGCGGCGGCCCGCCGCAACCGGGTGGTGGCCGAGGTGCGCAGCGCCGTCGAGCTCGACGACCAGCGCCGGGCCCGGCTGGCCGAGGCGCTGACCCGCGTGCT
>DASUPQ010000875.1 GCA_036280995.1 Actinomycetota bacterium
CAGGGTGCTGGCCTGGGTCCTGGTCCTTGTCGTCGTCCTGGCGGTGAGCTGGAGCACGCACGGTGGGTCGGGGGCCGCCTCGGCGACGCCCGGGCCCGCCGGCGCGTCGGCCGGGTCTGGCGCTGCCCAGGCGGTGCCCGCGGCGGAGCAGCCGCCGGTGGCGGCGCCCAAGGTGCGGGCCCGGGCGGTCATCCTGGCGGACGAGTCCACCGGGCAGGTGCTGTTCGAGCGGAACGCCAGCTCGGCCCGGGCCATGGCCAGCACCACCAAGGTGATGACGGCGCTGCTGGCCCTCGAGCGGCTCGACGAACGGCGGGTCGTGACCATCGGCCCGGGGCCGCCCCAGGTCGGCGAGGAGTCGCTGCGGCTGCGCCGGGGCGAGCGGCTGACCATCCGCCACCTCCTCCTCGGGCTGATGCTGAAGAGCGCCAACGACGCCGGCGTGGCCCTCGCCGAGGCGGTCGACGGCAGCGAGGCGGCCTTCGTCCGGCGCATGAACCGCAAGGCGGCGGCCCTCGGGCTCGACGCGACCCACTACGTGACCCCCTACGGCCTCGACCGGCCCGGCCACCAGACCAGCGCCCGCGACCTGGCCCGCCTCTGGGAGGTGGCCATGCGCCGGGCCGACTTCCGCGCCATCGTCGCCACCAGGGCCGCCAAGCTGCCCGGTGGCCCGTTGTCGCTTCGTCAATTTGTCACCTCGAACCAGCTGCTCGGCGCCTACCGGTGGACGGTCGGGGGCAAGACCGGGTTCACCAACCGGGCCGGGCGCTGCCTGGTCGCCTCGGCCAGCCGGGGCGGCCGCCGCCTGGTCGCGGTCGCGCTCGGCTCGCCCAACGCCTTCCCGGACGTGCAGGCCCTGTTCGACTATGGCTTCTCCAAGTTCGTCCGGGTCCGCCTGGCCGAACGCGGCCAGCCCGTCTCCCTGGCCCCCGGCCGCCCGGCCGCCCTCCAGACCGGCGCCGACACGGACGCCCTGGTCCGCCTGGACGAGCTCGCCCAGGTCCGCCTGGCCCCCGCCCCCGGGTCGACCGGCGGGAGCGCCTGGTTCACGGGTGGGGGGCGGCGGCTCGTCCCGGTCCGGCTGGTCCGGCTCCCGGTGGGCGGGCCCGGATCGACCTCGCCGGTCCCGGCTGGTCCATCCACCACCGCCGCCGTGGCGGGCGCCGGGCCGGCCGGGCCGCCGGGCGCGACCCTCAGCGCGGGAGCGGTCGTCCCGGTCGGGCCCGTCCCACCCGGAGCCCCGCCGCCGGCGATCGACCCGTTCCTCCGCCGCGAGCCCCCGTGACCCCGCCCGGGGACCC
The DNA here is from genome assembly GCA_036280995.1 of Actinomycetota bacterium. Classification (NCBI taxonomy): domain Bacteria; kingdom Bacillati; phylum Actinomycetota; species Actinomycetota bacterium. The sequence continues at coordinate 1,305 of DASUPQ010000875.1, forward strand.
CACCCCCGACCCGCCCTCCCCGGCGACCTCACCCGGGCCGGACCCTGGGGTCGAGGAACGACCCGTGGTGCGGTTGCTGGTGGACTCGGAGACGGTGCAGGAGCGGGTCGGGGAGCTGGGGGCCGAGCTGCGGGCCGACTACCGGGGGGTGGAGCCGATCCTGGTGTCGGTGCTGCGCGGTGGGGTGGTGTTCCTGGCCGACCTGGTGCGGGCGGCGGCGATGCCGTGCCGGGTGGACTTCATGGCCGTCTCGCGCTTCGACGCCTCCGAGGACACCGGGGTGGTCCGGATCGAGAAGGACCTCGACCTGGACCTGACCGGCGCCCACGTGCTGGTGGTGGAGGACATCGTCGACACCGGCCTGACCCTGACCTACCTGCTCCGGGTGCTGGCCGCCCGCGGGCCGGCCAGCCTGCGGGTCTGTGCCCTGCTGGACAAGCGCGCCCGGCGCATCGTCGACGTCCCCCTGTCCTACGTGGGCTTCGAGGTCCCGGACGTGTTCCTGGTCGGGTACGGGCTGGACCTGGACGAGCGCGAGCGGGGGAGGGGCGAGCTGCTGGCCGTCGACGACCTCGAGGCGGTCCGCGCCGACCCGGCCCTGCTCGACCTTCCGACCAGGCCCGATGGCGCGTGACGGCCGCCTCGGGCGTGGACGGCTCCCGGCTGCAACCTTCGCTCGGTATGTCGCATCGGCTGGGGGCGTCTGATAGCCTCGGGCAGTGCGGCAAGCGCCCGGCCGGGCGCCAGGAACGTTCGACGCCCGAGGGGGTTTCGCGTTGGTCGAACTGACCCTCGTCGGCGTCAGGATCGAGCTTCCCACCCAGACGCCGATCGTCCTCCTGAAGGAGCGCGACGGCGAGCGCTTCCTCCCCATCTGGATCGGCAACGTGGAGGCCACGGCCATCGCCTTCGCCCTCCAGGGCGTGGCCACCCAGCGGCCCCTCACCCACGACCTGCTCAAGAACCTGCTCGACGAGCTGGTGGTCTCGATCGAGCGGGTCGTGATCACCGAGCTCAAGGAAGGCACCTTCTACGCCACCATCGAGCTGCGCCAGAACGGCTCCAAGTTCTCGGTGTCGAGCCGGCCGAGCGACGCCATCGCCCTGGCCGTCCGGGCCAACACGCCCATCTTCGCCGAGGAGGACGTGCTCAGCGAGGCCTCCATCCTCATCAAGAGCGACGACGAGGAGCGCGAGGTTGAGAAGTTCCGCGAGTTTCTCGATCAGGTCAGTCCCGAGGATTTCGAGTAGGTCTGGAGGGGTTTCATCCTCTGCTGGAGGTCGAGAGATCGCAGCTCGGTAACGGTGGGGTTGCTTCGTTGACGCAGCCGACGCAGACCCCTAGGCTGGACGTCACATCGTTGTAATTACGCAGGATCCGGCAAGGAGGAACTGGATGGCCGCGCGAACGTCCCCGGCCGCGTCCGAGCCGGGCTTCCGCGGCCCCATCGTCTACAAGCTGGTCGGCATCACCTATCGGCAGCTCGACTACTGGGCCCGCACCGGCCTGGTCACGCCGTCGGTGCGGGCAGCGGACGGGTCGGGCACCCAGCGGCTCTACAGCTTCACCGACGTGGTCGAGCTGCGCATCATCAAGCGGCTGCTGGACGCCGGCGTCTCCCTGCGCCAGATCCGCGAGGCGATCGGCTACCTGCGCAAGGAGTCGGGGGGCAAGCCGCTCAGCGACGTGACCCTGATGTCGGACGGGAACCGGATCTACGCCTGCCACTCCAACGAGGAGGTCGTGGACGTCCTCTCCCACGGGCAGGCCGTGTTCGGCATCGCCGTCGGGCGGGTCTGGGCCGACACCGAGGGCGACCTGGCCCACCTCCCCGGCGACCAGCCGGCCGGCGCCTCGGAGCCCGACGCCGGCGCGGACGCCGAGGCGACGGTGGCCGAGGCCGCCGGTGGGGTCCCGCCCCGAGCAGCGCCGCAGGGGACCCAGGGCTAGCGCCGCCCATGGCCACCAGCGCGGGAGCGACTCGGGCGGCCGACCGGATCACCTTCGCGCACAACTCCGAGCGCCAGTTCGCGCGCCTGCTCGACTTCTACCGGGTCGAGTGGGAGTACGAGCCGACCGCCTTCCCCATCGAGTGGGACGCCGCCGGGCAGCCGGTGCAGCACTTCCGGCCCGACTTCTACCTGCCCGGGTTCCGGCTCTACATCGAGATCACCACCCTCAACCAGCGCCTGGTCACCAAGAAGAACCGCAAGGTCCGCCGCTTGCGCGAGCTCTACCCGGACGTCCGCATCAAGGTCCTGTACCAGCGCGACTACCTGTCCCTGCTGGCCAAGTACGGCCTCGAGCCACCGAGCCAGATGGTCGAGCCCGGACCGGGGGCGAACCCGGCGGCCCAGGCCGGAACGCCGGGGACCGGCAAGGCCCCCGAGGTCCGGTGGGCGCCGGAGACGACCGGAGGCGCGGGCGAGCCACCAGGGGGAGCCGAGCGGCCGCGGCCCGAGAGGCACGGGGCCGTGGGGCGGGCCCGGGCGGCCGGGCGGCCGCGGGTGGTGCCCGACCCGCCGACGCCGGCGCCGCCGTTGCCGGCCGACCCCGAGCTGGTCCGCCTGGCCCAGGTGCCCCTCCCGGCCGAGCTCGCCGACCGCCGCGGCCCGGCCGCGACCGAGCGGGCCGGCTGACCACCCGGGCCCGGGGGGCGTTGCGGGGGTTCGGAGGGCGGTGGTTCAATCGCCGCGCCCTGGCTGGGCCGCTGCGCGGCCAGAGCTATGTCGATAAGTAGAGAAAACGCTAAGTAGACAAATATCTAGGTCGATCCACCGGGGGGAGGCGCCGGGAGGTGCCGTGCCGAGCTGGCCCGGCCGTCCCCGGCCCGAGCGGGCCGACCAGGTTCCCAGGAGGAGCGGTTGAGCTACCAGCCCCACACCAGCGAGGACGTCGACCGGATGCTGGCCGCTCTCGGCCTGGACGACGTCGACCAGCTGTTCCAGCCCATCCCGCCCGACCTGCGGGCCCCCGACGACCTCGACCTGCCCCGCCCCCACGCCGAGCAGGAGGTGGCGGCCGAGCTGGGCCGGCTGGCGGCGCGGAACCGTCACATGGACGAGCTGACCTGCTTCCTCGGGGCGGGGGTCTACGACCACTACGTGCCCGCCGCCGTCTGGTACCTGGCCGGCCGGGGCGAGTTCGCCACCTCCTACACCCCCTACCAGCCCGAGATGAGCCAGGGCGTGCTCCAGGCCCTGTTCGAGTACCAGACGCTGATCAGCGAGCTGACCGGCCTGGAGATCTCCAACGCCTCGCTGTACGACGGCGCGTCGGCGGTGGCCGAGGCCGCGACCATGGCCGTTGCCGCCACCCGCCGCAGCGAGCTGCTGGTCAGCGCGGCCGTGGCCCCGCGGGTGCGGGAGCTGCTGGAGACCTACAGCCAGGGCCTGGACATCAAGCTGGTCGAGGTCGGCGCCCTCGACGGCCACACCGACCTGGAGGAGGTCCGCGGCAAGGCGAGCGACCAGACGGCGGCGGTGCTGCTCGCCCAGCCCAACTTCTTCGGGGTGGTCGAGGACGTGGCCGCGGCGGCCGGACTGGCCCACGGGGTCGGGGCCCGCATGCTGGTCACCTTCGACCCGCTGACCGCCGGGGTGCTGGAGCCGCCGGGGCGGCTCGGGGCCGACATCGTGGTCGGGGAGGGCCAGGGGCTCGGCAACCACCCGAACTTCGGCGGCCCGGCGTTCGGGTTCCTCGCCTGCCGGTCCGAGGACGTGCGGCGGCTGCCCGGGCGGCTGGTCGGCGAGACCGTCGACACGGTTGGGCGGCGGGCCTTCGTGCTCACCCTCCAGGCCCGGGAGCAGCACATCCGGCGGGAGAAGGCGACCAGCAACATCTGCACCAACCAGACCCTGAACGCGATCGCCGCCGCCGTGTACCTGACCTGGCTGGGGCCGCGAGGGCTGGAGGAGCTGGGGCAGCTGTGCCTGCGCGGGGCCGGCTACGCGGCCGACCGGCTGGCCGCGGTCCCCGGGGTCCGGCTGGCCTTCGCCGACCAGCCGTTCGTCAAGGAGTTCGTGGTGCGGCTGCCGGCCGACCCGGCCGAGGTCAGCCGGCGCCTGGCCGGCCACGGCCTGCTCGCCGGCCTGCCCCTGGCCGGCCTGGCCCCCGGCCTGGAGGACGGCCTCCTGGTCGCGGTCACCGAGCGCCGCACCAAGGAGGACGTCGACCGCCTGGCCGACGCCCTGGGCACGGTCCTGGCCGACCTCGGCGCAGGCGATCGGCCCCGCGAGGCCGAGGAGGTGGCCCGGTGACCGGCGCGACCAACGGCGACGGCGCCACCGCCGCGACCCGCGCGCCGTTCGAGGCGGTGCCGTGGGCGGCCGGGGGGCTGGAGGGGGAGGCGGAGCGGCTGGTGTTCGAACGGTCGTCGCCCGGGCGGCGGGCGTCGAGCTTCCCCGACGGCGGGGGGCTGCCGGCGCTCGACCTGGAGGCGGCGCTGCCGGCCGGGTTCCGGCGGACCGGGCCGGTGCGGCTGCCCGAGGTCTCCGAGCGCGACCTGGTGCGGCACTACACCCGGCTGGCCCACCGCAACTACGCGGTCGACCTCGGCTTCTACCCGCTCGGGTCCTGCACCATGAAGTACAACCCGAAGGTCGCCGAGTCGGCGGCCGCCCTCCCCGGGTTCGCGCGGCTGCACCCGGCCCAGCCGGCCGAGCAGGTGCAGGGGGCGCTGGAGCTGCTGGCCCGCCTCGAGCACGCCCTGTGCGAGCTGACCGGGCTGGCCGCGGCCACCTTCCAGCCGGCCGCCGGGGCCCACGGCGAGCTGACCGGGCTGCTGATCATCCGGGCCCACCACGAGGCCCGCAACGACCCGCGGCGCCGGGTGGTGATCCCCGACGCCGCCCACGGCACCAACCCGGCGTCGGTGCGCCTGGCCGGGTTCGAGACCACCACCGTGGCCAGCAGCTCCGAGGGCCTGGTCGACCTGGACGCGCTCGAGAAGGTCCTCGACACCGACGTGGCCGCGTTCATGATCACCAACCCCAACACCCTCGGCCTGTTCGAGCGCAACATCGCCCGGGTGGCCGAGCTCGTCCACGGGGTCGGGGGCCAGCTCTACTACGACGGGGCCAACTTCAACGCCATCCTCGGCAAGGCCCGGCCGGGCGACATGGGCTTCGACGTCGTCCACCTCAACCTCCACAAGACGTTCGCCACCCCCCACGGCGGGGGCGGCCCCGGCGCCGGGCCCCTGGTGGTGGCCGAGCACCTGGCCGACTTCCTCCCCGCCCCGGTGGTGGTGCGCGACGGCGACGGCTACCGCTGGGACAGCGACCGGCCGCGGTCGATCGGGCGGGTCCACGGCTGGAACGGCAACTTCGGCATCCTGGTCCGCGCCTTCGCCTACCTGCTGGCCAACGGCGGCGAGGGCCTGCGCGGGGTCGCCGAGCGGGCCGTGCTCAACGCCAACTACCTGCTGGAGCGGCTGTCAGAGGCCTACCAGCTGGGCTACCCGACCCGGCCGGTGATGCACGAGTTCGTGCTCTCGGCCCGCCGGCAGAAGGGCCAGGGGGCGCGCGGCCTCGACATCGCCAAGGGGCTGATCGACCGCGGGTTCCACCCGCCGACGGTCTACTTCCCGCTGATCGTCGAAGAGGCGCTGATGGTCGAGCCGACCGAGACCGAGAGCCTCGAGACCCTCGACAGCTTCGCCGACGCCATGCTGGAGATCGCCGCCCAGGCCGAGCGCGACCCCCACCCGCTGCACCAGGCGCCGGTGACGGCCCCGGTCGGCCGGCTCGACGAGGCCCGCGCCGCCCGCACCCTGGTCGCCCGCTGGCACCCGCCGTCCGACCCCGACCAGGCCGCCTCCGACCCGGCCGACGAGGGCCCGCCCGAGAAGCCGACCTCGTAGGTCCGGCCGGGCGACGTTCGAGTTCCCCTTCGGCGGGTAGCAGTCGCTGGTCACCCGAGAACGAAGGGGGCCAGCGATGGCGGAGCGGACGAGCACGAGCGCGAGGCGGGCCGGGACCGGCCGGACCACGACCAGCGGGCGCGCCACCAGGCGGCGGGCGGCCGTGGCCGACACGATGGTGGAGGGGGCCCGCGACGTCACCCGTCCGGAGCGGTCGGTGGTCGAGGAGCCGCCGCCAGCCCCCGACTACCCCCGCTTCCGGGTGGAGCCGGGCACGCGCATGCGCCTGGCCGACGTCGACCCCGACGAGTCCGAGCACTACCAGCGCAAGAAGGACGTCGCCGACGAGCTCAAGCGGCACCGCGACCGGATCAGCGACCTCCAGGCCAGGCTCTACGGCGAGCAGAAGCGCGGCCTGCTGATCGTGCTCCAGGCGATGGACACCGGCGGCAAGGACGGCACCATCAAGGGCGTGTTCCAGGGCGTCAACCCCCAGGGCTGCCAGGTGTGGTCGTTCAAGGCGCCCTCCAACGAGGAGGCGGCCCACGACTTCCTCTGGCGCTACCACCAGAAGGCGCCGTCCAAGGGCATGATCCACATCTTCAACCGCTCCCACTACGAGGACGTGCTCATCGTCCGGGTCAAGGACCTCGTCCCCGAGCCGGTCTGGCGGCCCAGGTACGAGGCCATCAACCAGTTCGAGTACGCCCTCACCGCCGACGGGGTCACGGTGCTCAAGTTCTTCCTCCACATCTCCAAGGACGAGCAGAAGCGCCGCCTGGAGAGCCGCCTGGCCGACCCGGACAAGCGCTGGAAGTTCTCGGCCAACGACCTCAAGGAACGCGCCTGGTGGGACGACTACCAGGCGGCGTTCGAGGACGCGGTCAACGAGTGCTCGACCGCCTACGCCCCCTGGTACGTGGTCCCGGCCAACAGGAAGTGGTACCGCAACCTGGTCGTGGCCCGGACCATCGCCGACACCCTGGAGGCGATGAACCCCAGGTTCCCGGCCGCCGAGAAGGGGTTGGACAAGGTCAAGATCCCCGACTAGCCGGGGCCGGCGCCGGGCGGGGCCAGGGCCGTCCGGAGGGCGGTGGCCGCCTCTTGGAGGGCGGCGTCGGCGGCGCCGGTCACGGCCCGCCAGCGGAAGAAGCCGTGGACCATGCCCTCATAGCGGCTGGCGGTGGCGGCCACCCCGGCGTCGCGCAGCCGGGCCGCGTACGCCTCGCCCTCGTCGCGGAGGATGTCGTGCTCGGCCCCGACCACCAGGGCCGGCGGCAGCCCGCCGAAGAAGGCCGCCCGCAGCGGCGAGGCGTCCGGCGCCGCGCCGTCGGCCCCGCCCAGGTAGTGGTCCCAGTACCAGCGCATCCCGGCCGCGGTCAGGTAGAAGCCCTCGGCGTGCTCGCGCCAGGAGGCGGTGTCGCCGGCCGCGTCCAGCACCGGGTAGACGAGCAGCTGGAACGCGATCGCGGGCCCGCCCCGGTCGCGGGCCCCCAGGGCGACGGCCGCGGCCAGGTTGCCGCCGGCGCTGTCGCCGGCCACGGCCAGCCGGTGCTGGGCGCCGCCGAGGGCGGCGGCGTTGCGCGACGCCCACAGGGTGGCCGCATAGGCGTCCTCGGCCGCGGCCGGCCAGCGGTGCTCGGGGGCCAGCCGGTAGCCGACCGACACCACCACCGCCGGCACCGAGGCGGCCAGGGCCCGGCACAGCGGGTCGTAGGTGTCGAGGGTGCCGACCACCCAGCCGCCGCCGTGGAACCAGACCACGATCGGGAACGGCCCGGTGCCCTCGGGGGTGTAGACCCGCACCGGCAGCTCCCCGCCCGGCCCGGGCACCGTCTCGTCGGCCACGGCGGCCACCGGCACGGCCGGCCCGTTCTGGGCCGGGGCGTCCTGGACGTGGAAGGCCCGCGCCTGGGCCACCGACTGGCGGTGCAGGGGCGGCCGGCCCGAGGCGGCCAGCCGATCGAGCAGCTCCTGGATCTCCGGCGCCACGGCCATGGCGCTACCAGACCCGGACCCGGGTCGGGCGGACCCGGATGGGCGTCGAGTAGGTGCGGGCGAACGGGCCCGGCTCGTAGCCCAGGGCGGTGACGTTGCGGACCTTCTGGGCGTCCGGCTGGCTGTAGAGCAGGAACGTGTCCCCGTCCCACAGGAACCACACGGGCGTGCTCTGGGCCTGCCCGTCGGCCCGGACGGTGGTCAGCCAGGCGACCGGCTCGGCGCGCAGGCGCTCGGCGGCCTTGGCGTGGGCCTGGTTGGACGGGTCGAGCACGCGGCCTCCTCGGGTGCTAGAGCAGCTCCGGACGGGCCCAGTCCTTGCCGAGCACGTGCTGGTCGAGGAAGGCGAGCACCGTCTCGTACCAGACGCGGGCGTGGGGCGGGGTGAGGATCCAGTGGTTCTCGTCGGGGAAGTAGAGGAACCTGGCCTCCACTCCCGTGCGGGTCAGGTCGGCCCAGAGGCGCAGGGCCTCGCCGATCGGCACCCGGTGGTCGCGCTCGCCGTGGATCACCAGCATGGGGGTGCGGATCCTGGCCAGGTGGCGGTCGGGGGAGCTGTCCCGGTAGCGCTCGGGCGCCGACTCGGGCGAGCCGAACTCCCGCTCCCACCAGGCGGCGTGGTCGGTGGTCCGGGAGAACTGCTCCAGCGCCCAGACGCTGGCGTGGGTGACGATGCAGCGGAAGCGGTCGGTCTGGCCGGCCACCCAGTTGGCCATGTAGCCGCCGAACGACCCGCCCATGGCCGCGGTCCGCCGCTCGTCCACGTCGGGCCGGGCCTCGGCCGCGTCGACCATGGCCATCAGGTCGGTGTAGGGCTCGGCGCCCCAGCGGCCCCGCCCGCGGGCCACGAACGCCCGCCCGTAGCCGGTCGACAGGGCCGGGTCGGGAAGGAGCACGGCGTAGCCGCGGGCGGCCAGCAGCCACGGGTTCCAGCGCCAGCTCCACGACGACCAGGACGACAGCGGCCCGCCGTGGATGAACACCACCAGCGGCGCCGGGCGGTCCTCGGACGCCCCCGACGGCAGGACCAGCCAGCCCCGCAGCCGGGTGCCGTCGCCGGCCCGGGTCCCGACCTCGGTCAGGGAGCCGGGCACGGCCAGGGGCAGGCCGGGGGTGGGCAGCGGCGCCGGCCGCTGGTCGGCGGCGGCCGGGTCGAGGGCGACCGCCCCGGCCGGGGCGGCCATGGTGGCCCGCAGGGCGTACAGCCGCCGGCCGTCCGGGGCGGGGCAGAGGTCGGAGAAGGCGCCGTCGGCGCTGAGCCGGGTGACCCGACCGTCGGCCTCGCCCCCGACCTCGACCCGGAACACCGGGGTCCGGCCGTGCTCGTCGGCGACGAAGAACACCGCCCGGCCGTCGGCCGCCCAGACCGGCTCGGCCGGCCACCGGTCGAGACCGGCGGTCAGGTCGCGGCCCTCGCCGCTGTCCAGGTCGACCAGCCACAGGCCGAGGTCCGGGGGGTGGCCGGGGTCGCCGTGGCGGATCCGCTCGCACACCGCCAGCCGCCCGTCGGGGGAGCAGGCGATCCGGCCCACCGACGACTCCGGGTCGTCCAGCAGGACCCGCCGCTCGCCGCTGGAGACGTCGATCGCCACCAGCAGCGAGCGCGGGTTGGTGACCTCGCCGGTGGCCCAGCCGCAGAGCACGGTGGCGCCGTCGGGGGTGACGGCCACGTCCTGCTCGTCCAGGGCCCGGCCCGGGGCCGGGGTCAGGGGCCGGCCCGGGCCCATGCGGCCGTCGCCGGCCGGGGGCGGGTCGGCCGCGAACAGCCGCGGCGCCCTCGGCCCCAGGTAGTGGTCCCAGGAGCGGATCGGGTAGGTCTCGAACAGCAGGGCGCTGACCCCGGCGTCGCCGCGGGCCTTGTCGCGGCGCTCGTCGGCCTCCAGGTCGTCGGCCCCGGGGTGGACGCCGCTGCGGTACACGACCGTGCCGGCGTCGCGGGCCACCCGGTGCAGGTCGATCCCGGCCGGGGTGGCGGCCACCGGGCGGGCCTCCCCGCCGCCGGCCGGCAGCAGCCACAGGCGGGCCACCTCGCCGTCCGGCTTGGCGTCGCCGGCGGCCTCGGGGTCGTCGCGGGTGGAGGTGAACAGCAGCGACCCGTCGGGCAGGAAGGCGGCGCCGGACTCGCCGGGGGCCGAGCGGGTGAGCCGCCGCGGGGCCGCCTGGCCGGCCGGGTCGAGCTCCCACAGGGCGCTGGCGAACCTCTTGCCGTCCGGTCCCGGCGTGGCCACCGAGGTGACCAGCCGGCGGCCGTCGGGGGCAAGGGCCAGCCCGGCCACCCGCGGAAGGCTCAGGTAGAGATCGAGGTCGAACGTCGGCTCGGGACCCGGGTCGGCGGTCATGGCCCGAATCTAGAAGCCCTCCGGCGGCCGCGCAACGGGAACCGGCCGGTCGCCGAGGGTGCTGGACATCGCCGTCCGGTTCGGGTACGAGTGCCCGGGTCGACCCGCACGAGCAAGGAGATGGTCAGGTGCGCAGCGAGCTGTTCGGCCGGAACCTCGAGGCGTCAACCCCCGGCGAGGTCTTCGCCCTGCAGAACTCGCGCATGTTGCGGGTCGCCCTGGACGGCGAGGTGATGGCCCGCCAGGGGTCGATGATCGCCTACCAGGGCCAGGTCGACTTCGAGTACCAGGGGGCGGGCGGCATCGGCCGCATGCTCAAGAAGGCCGTCACCGGCGAGGGCGTGCCGCTGATGCGCTGCCGTGGCAAGGGCGACGTGTTCTTCGCCAACTACGCCGCCGAGGTCCACCTCCTGCGGCTGGAGGGCGACGCCCTCAGCGTCAACGGCCACAGCATCCTCGCCTTCGAGCCCACCCTCACCTGGGACATCCGCCGGATCGAGGGGGCCTCGATGTTCGCCGGCGGGCTGTTCAACACGATCCTCCAGGGCACCGGCTGGGCGGCCATCACCGCCCACGGCACCCCGGTGGTGCTGCAGACCGACGCCCCGACCTACGTCGACGCCCAGGCCGCCATCGCCTGGAGCGCCAACCTCCAGACGAGCATCCACCGGACCATGAAGGCCGGCGCCCTGATCGGCCGGGGCAGCGGCGAGGCCGTCCAGCTGGCCTTCGCCGGCTCCGGGTTCGTGATCGTCCAGGCCAGCGAGGGCGAGGGCGTCGCCCCCCACAACCACGGCGGCGGCGGCGGTGGCGGCCTGCTCGACTTCGGATGACCCGCGGTGGATCGGGTCGCTCCTGACACACCGGAAGGGTAGAATCGAACATGAGTTCGAACCACCGTGAAGGAGGCTGGCGTGGAGGTCCAGATCCCTGGGATGGAGGGCATCGAGACGGGTACCGAGGTCAAGGTCCGGAAGCCGGGGCAGGGGGAGCGGGGCGTCTGGCGGGTCACCGGTGAGGTGGCCAACTCGGGGCCGGACGACCCCGCCTACGACCTGACCAACCTGGTCAGCGGCCGCCGCCGCATCTTCCGGGCCTCCCGGCTCACGGTGGTCCGGGCCGCCCGTCCTGGTCGCCGCTGAGCCGCCGCACCAGCAGGGTCGCCCCGACCACGGCGCCCGGCATGGCCAGCACGTTCATCAGCGGGACCAGGAACAGCAGGAAGGCGGTGATGCCGAACCCGAGGGTCTGGGCACGGTGCCGCCACACGAACCGCAGCCGCCCGGCCAGGTGCAGGCCGCGCCGCTCCAGCGGGATGGCCAGCAGCTCCACGGCCAGGAAGAACCCGGCCACCAGGGCCTGGAGGAGGGGCACGACCGTCTGGCCGAGCACCGGGAACAGCCCCAGCACGAACAGGGGCGCCGTGCAGGCCAGGGTCATGGCCAGCAGCAGGGCCGACTCCAGCGAGGCCCTGGGGAAGGTCTGCCACCAGGGGGTGCCGGCCCCGGCCGGTGGGGCGCCGAGCCGGTGCTCGATGCGGTCCGAGATCCGCTCGTAGAAGGGCTGGCCGATGATCTGGGCGATGACCGTGAACGACACCACCAGCACGGCCGTCGACCCCAGCAGCAGGGCCAGCCCGGCCCCGACCCGGACCAGGGTCCGGCTGCTCTCGTCCCACCGGTCGGCGAACGGCGTCAGGGTGTCGGCCAGCTCGTCGAGGTAGACGACCAGCAGGCCGAGCAGGGACAGCACCAGCAGCGCCGCCAGCAGCACCGGCACGATCCCCAGCAGCCGGATCCCGGGGGTTCCCAGGAACATCCCGATTCCCCGGAGCACGTCCGCCCCTCCGGCCAGCGGCCCCCCGACCCCCCGTCCCGGCCCCGGCGCCGGCCCTGGCGCCGGGGTGGGCGGGGGTGCGCCCGCCCACCCCGCCGGCGTGGTCCACCCGGCGGGCCGCACCGCGCCGGGCCGCTCCGGCCCCGGCGGGCGGCCGGGCGGCGGGTCCGGTGGGTTGCTCATCGGCGCCGGGGCCTCGAGCGCTCCGGGTCGGACGGGGTCGTCGGGCGGACATGGCGGCCATTGGGACCATGGTGGCTACGGCGGATGGCCCGGGTGGCCAGGGCGGCGGCGGTCAGGCCGAGGATCACGGTGAGGACGCGGGGGAGCAGGGCGCCGCCCCCGGAGCCGGCGTGCGACGGCGCGCCGGCCACCGGCGCCGACACGGCCAGGGTCAGCGCGGCCACCATCACCAGCAGTCGCATGGCGCCAGAGCTATCACACCCAGAGGTGAGCGGGGGCGGCGCCCCGGGTCAGGCCTTCTTCTTGCCGCGCCGGCGGCCGGGAAGGACGGAGTCCACCACCAGGGCGGCGCCCATGGCCAGCATCCAGGAGTCCTTGACCAGGGTGATGCCCTGCTGGCTGGGGGCGACGGTGCCCTCGCGGCGCGTCCCCGGGGCGTTCAGGTACAGCCGGGTCAGCGACCCCCCGAAGGCCGTGAGCCCCAGGCCGGCCAGCCCGGAGGGGACGAAGCCGATGGCCAGCAGCGCCGCCCCGAGGGCGATCTCGCAGGTCGAGAGGAGCTGCACGAACGCCTTGGGCTCCATGTCGGCGATCTGGGGGAAGGCGTGCACGGCCTGCCCGTGCAGCCACTTGACCGTTTCCTCGTCGGCGTTCCGCTTCAGCAGGCCCTGGTCAAGGATGACGGCGCCGGTGGCCAGCCGCACCGGCACGTGCCAGAGCTTGGTCGCCATGCTGCTCCTCCTCGGGAACGAGTCGGCAGAATCGTTGTCAAAGCAACCTACCCCCTTCCCGGCCCCCCGGGCACGGCCGGCGGCCGGTGGAAGACGCCTTGTACCGGTCAGGGCCGCCTGTTACCGTTCGCCGAACGAGCGTTCTACCCGGCTCGTGGTCCGGTCTGGTGGGAAGCAGGTTGCTGGTCGAAAGCTGGGAGGGAAACGCCATGAAGCCCCGACGCCTGATGAGTCTGCTGGTTGCCGGCCTGCTGCTGGCGGCCGCCGGATGCGGCGGTGGTGGCGACGAGGGGGGCGAGGGCGGGGACAACGCCATCACCTTCTGGCTCGCCGAGGACGTCGCCCAACGGGTCGCCGCCATCGAGACGATCGTCAAGGGGTTCCAGGACCAGAGCGGCGTCCAGGTCAAGGTCGTCGCCATCGCCGAGGACCAGCTCGCCACCCAGATCCAGTCGGCCAGCGCCGGCGGCACCCTGCCCGACGTGATGGGCCCCTTGTCGCTCGGCTTCGTGCAGAACCTGGCCACCGACGACCTGGCCGACCCCGACGCGGCCAACGAGGTGATCGACAGCCTGGGCCGCGAGACCTTCTCGGAGCGGGCGCTCAGCCTGGTCCAGGCCGACGGCAAGCCGATGGGGGTCCCCAGCGACACCTGGACCCAGCTCCTCGTCTACCGCAAGGACCTGTTCGAGAAGGCCGGGTTGGAGGCCCCGGACACCTTCGACAAGATCCTGGCCGCGGCGACCAAGCTCGAGCAGCCGGGCCAGAACGGGATCGTCGCCGCCACCAAGGCCGGCGAGTCCTTCACCGAGCAGACCTTCGAGTACTTCGCTCTGGCCAACGGCTGCCAGCTCACCGACGACCAGGGCGCGATCCAGCTGACCTCGCCCCAGTGCGTGGCCACCTTCAAGTTCTACGACGACCTGATCAAGGGCGGCTCGGCCAGGGGCGGCCAGGACGTCGACACCACCCGCGCCGCCTACCTGGCCGGCAAGGCGGGCATGATCGTGTGGTCGTCGTTCCTGCTCGACGAGCTGGCCGGGCTGCGCAACGACGCCCTGCCGACCTGCGAGCAGTGCCGCTCCGACAAGCAGTTCCTGTCCGACAACAGCGGCGTGGTCACCGCCATCTCCGGCCCCGACGGCCAGCCGACCCAGTTCGGAGAGATCTCCAACTACGTCATCATCAAGGACGGCAACGTCGACCCGGCCAAGCAGTTCGTCGAGTACATGCTGAGCGACGGCTACGTCGACTGGCTCGCCGTCACCCCGGAGGGCCGGTTCCCGGCCCGCTCCGGCACCAAGGACAACCCCGAGGAGTACAACCAGGCCTGGAGCAAGCTGGAGGTCGGGGTGGACAGCAAGGAGCCGCTGTCCGAGCTGTACGGGCCCGAGGTGCTGGAGGCCCTGACCAAGAGCACCGACACCATGAACCGCTGGGGCTTCGAGCAGGGCCAGGGCAGGATCGTCGGGGCCCTGGCGGCCGAGCAGCCGATACCCAAGGCGCTGGCCGCCATGCTCGACGGGCAGCTGACCCCCGACGCGGCGGCCAAGCAGGCCCAGGCCGACGTGGAGGAGATCGCCCAGTCGATCGAGTGACGCCCAGCGGGTGACGTCCCGGGTCGGGAAGGGAGACCCATGCCGAGGCGGGGAAGGACGCTGGCCCAGCAGGAGGCGCGGGCCGGGTATGCCCTGCTGTCGCCGACCCTGATCGTGGTCCTGTTCATGGTCGTCCTGCCGATCCTGTGGACGATCGTGATCGCCTTCCAGAGCCTGCGCCTCCGCAACCTCCGCACCCGGCTGTTCGACTTCCAGTTCACCCTGGACAACTTCTCCACCGTGCTGACCTCGCCCGGGTTCCTGGACTCGCTCAAGGTCACCCTGATCTACAGCGTCGTCGGGACCTTCCTGTCGATCGCCCTGGGGCTGGTCGCCGCCCTGGTCGTGCGCAAGCCGTTCAAGGGCCGCACCCTCGTGCGGGCGTCGATGCTGCTGCCGTATGTGGCCCCGGTGGTGGCGGTCACCTTCGTCTGGCAGATCATGCTCAACCCCGAGCTCGGCATCGTGAACGCCATCGGCACCGACCTGCTCGGCTGGAAGGAGAGCATCCCGTTCCTGGAGCAACGCACGGGCACGATCGGCATCTTCGGCCTCGAGCTGCGGGTGCCGCTCGCCCTCACCCTGCTCATCCTGTACCAGGCCTGGCGCTACTTCCCCTTCTCGTTCCTGTTCATCCTGGCCCGGCTCCAGGCCCTGCCCGGCGAGCTCGACGAGGCGGCCCGGGTCGACGGGGCCACCCCGCTGCAGCGGTTCTGGCGCATCACCCTGCCCCAGCTCCAGGGCGTCATCGCCCTGCTCACGGTGCTCCGGTTCATCTGGACCTTCAACGAGTTCGACGACATCTACCTGCTCACCCAGGGTGGCGCCGGCACCGAGGTGGTCTCGGTGCGGGTGTTCCGCTACCTCACCGGCCGCGGCGACATCGGCGCCGCCGCCGCCCTCTCGCTGGTGCTGGCCCTGCTGCTGGTGGTGCTGCTGTTCCTCTACTTCCGCTTCTTCGTCAACCGCGAGGAGGCGAAGGCGATATGAGCCGGACCGAGACCGGCACCGGGGTCGCCGAGCGTCCCCAGACCCCCAGGCCGGCCGCCGAACGGCCGTCGCGTCCCCGCCCGCCGCTCAGCCGCGAGATCGTCGAGACCCGCATCCTCGGGGTGCTGAAGTGGATCGCGATCGCCTTCTTCCTGATCGCGACCCTGTTCCCCTTCTACTACATGGTCATGCTGGCCGTCCGCACCATCGAGGACCTCGCCCTCGACC
This sequence comes from Actinomycetota bacterium, assembly GCA_036280995.1. Taxonomy (NCBI): domain Bacteria; kingdom Bacillati; phylum Actinomycetota; species Actinomycetota bacterium. The sequence goes on from DASUPQ010000875.1 coordinate 17,071, forward strand.
CGGGGGCGCTGTGGCCGCCCCGCGGCATCTCCTTCTCCGCCTTCGGCGAGGTGCTGCGCAGCGTCGACGACGGCGGCCAGGGCTTCCTGCTCTTCCTGCGCAACAGCGGCATGATCGCACTGGCCAGCGTGGTCCTCACCCTGCTGGTGTCGATCCTCGGCTCGTACGCGATCGCCCGGCTGCAGTTCTTCGGCCGCCGCCAGGTCAACTTCCTGTTCCTGTCCGTCTACCTGTTCCCGGCCATCCTGCTGGCCATCCCGCTGTTCGTGTTCTTCACCCGCATCGGCCTGCGCGGGTCGCTGTTCGGCCTGGTCCTGGTCTACGCCTCCCAGATCGTGCCGGTCACCATCCACATGCTGCGCAACTACTTCGAGACGGTGCCCGAGAGCCTGGAGGAGGCGGCCGCCCTCGACGGGGCGAGCCGCCTGACCATCATCCGCAAGGTCTCCCTTCCCCTGGCCATGCCGGCGATCATGGCGACCAGCCTGTTCGTGTTCATGATCGCCTGGAACGAGTTCCTGTTCGCGCTGCTGTTCCTGGTCGAGAACCGCCAGAACTGGACGGTGTCGCTGGGCCTGTCCCAGCTCGCCGGCTCGATCGAGGTGGCCAAGACCACGCTCATGGCCGGGTCGGTGATCCTCACCGTCCCGATCGTCATCCTGTTCTTCGCCACCGAGCGGCTCCTGGTCGAGGGCCTGACCGCCGGCGCCGAGAAGGGCTAGCCGACCGGCCCGACCGGCGAGCTCGCCGGTCGGGGTCTATTGGTCGGCGGCCGAAGGCCGACTCCGAGCCGTCGTGGTGTCGTCGAGCACGGCCATGGCGGCGTTGCGGCCGTTGAGGGCGATCACCGACCCGGCCGGATGGGTGGCGGCGCCGCACAGGTAGAGGCCGGCCACGGGGGTCCGGGCGGTCAGGCGGTGCTCCCACATCTGGTCGGGCATGGTCTCGCCCTGGAAGATGTGCCCGCCGGTGAGCCCGATCCGCGCCTCGACGTCGGGCGGGCCCAGGACCTCGTACTCGGCCACGCAGTCGTGCAGGTCGGGGGCGAAGGAGGCCATGGCGTCGAGGATCATCCGGCCGATCTCCCCGCGGCGGCTGTCCCAGTCGCCCTCGGCCAGGGTGTAGGGGGCGTACTGGGCGAACACGCTGACCAGGTGGCGGCCGGCGGGGGCGACCGACGGGTCGTAGGCGGTCTGGAAGTAGACCTCGGCGAAGCCGATGTTGGGCACGCCCCGCTCGGTGTCCTCGAACGCCTCCTGGGCGGCGTCCAGGCCGCGGGTCACGTCGATCATGGCCTGGTGGGGCAGGAACCCCGACCCGGCGGCGGCCGGGAAGGTGGGCAGCCGGTGCAGGGCGGCGTTCAGCTTCACCACCGGCGAGCGGATCTGCCAGGCGTCGACCCGGGCCCGGTAGGCCTGGGGCACGGCCGCCGGGTCGACCAGGCCCAGGGTGCGCTTGGGGTCGGCGTTGGAGATGACCGTGGCCGCCCGGATCAGTTCGCCGCCCTCCAGCCGCACCCCCTCCCCGGGCAGGATCTCGGCCACCGGCACGCCGCTGGCCAGCACGGCCCCGAGGTCGCGGGCGGCCTGGGCGATGGCGAACGAGATCTGGCCCATCCCGCCCTCGACGTAGCCCCACAGCGGCCCCTGGCCGAGCAGGTCGCCCTGGTAGTGCATCAGCTTGACCGAGGCGGTGCCCGGGTCCCTGGGGCCGGCCCAGGCGCCGATGACCCCCTGGCCGTACAGGGCGTCCTTCATCCGCTGGTCGTCCACGTAGCGGTCCAGGGTGTCGGCGATCGACTCCTCGAACAGGACCGAGATCAGCTCCCCGTCGTGGCCGAGCCGCTTCTCCAGCTGGTCGCGGGTGGGCGAGTCGCCCTGCCAGGTGTCGCCCTCGGGCCCGGTCCGCAGGGCCAGGCGCAGCCGGTCGAACATGTCCTCGTAGGCGAGCATGCCCTGGATGTCGCGCTCGGCGAAGCGGTTGGCGCGCAGGTGGGCCACCGTCTGGTCGTGGTCGGCGAACTGGGCCACCGAGGTGCCGTCGGCGAACGGCACCCACAGGTTGGGGTCGGCCACGAACACCCGGTAGCCGTAGCGCTCCAGGCCGAGCTCGTCCACCACCGTCTGGTCGAGCAGGCCGACCACGTAGGCGCACGGGCTGACCAGGTACCCGGGGTCGTCGAAGGGCTGCTCCAGGGTGCAGGCGCCGCCGAGGCGCTCGCGGCGTTCCAGCACCAGCACCGACCGGCCCGCCCGGGCCAGGTAGGCGGCGGCGGTCAGGCCGTTGTGGCCGCCGCCGACCACCACGGCGTCCCAGCGGCGGGCGGCCAGCTCGGGCAGGGGAGCGGGCAGGCCGACCTGCCCCAGGGTCGCGGCCACGGTCGGAGCACCCATGCCATCTCCTTTGACTGACTGTTCAAACAATAATGTCTGGCGGGCCGGAGAGGGTCAACCACGACCGGAGGATCCGCCGGGGGCCGCCCGGAGGCGCTGCCCGGTCGCGCCGCCTTACGTCCGATTTACCCCCTGGGGGTATCCTGGTAGCTGTGGAAAAGTCTTTGAGGAGTCGTTGATGACCGCCAGTCTCCGCTTCGGCCGCATCGCCGGGATCCCGGTGGGGGCGAGCTGGAGCGCCCTGCTCATCGCCGCGCTGATCGCCTGGTCGCTGGCCGGGCGGCTGCTGCCCGTCCAGGCCCCCGGCCTCGCCCCGGCCGCCTACTGGCTGGCCGGCGCGGCCGGCGCCGCCCTGTTCCTCGGCTCGCTGCTGGCCCACGAGATCGGCCACGCCCTGGTCGCCCGCCGGGCCGGGCTGCGGGTCCGGGCCATCACCCTGTGGCTGCTCGGCGGCGTCGCCCAGCTCGAGGACGAGCCGGCCAGCCCCCGCGACGAGCTGCGCGTCGCCATCGTCGGCCCGGCCGTCAGCCTGGCCCTGGCCGTCGCCTTCGGGCTGGCCGCGGCCCTCCTGTCGGTCGCCGGCGGCCCCGCCGTGGCCGTCGCCGTGACCGCCTGGCTGGCCGTCGGCAACGCCGCCCTGGCCCTGTTCAACCTGCTCCCGGCCGCGCCCCTTGACGGCGGGCGGGTGCTGCGCGGGCTGCTCTGGCGCCGCCACGGCAGCCGCGTCCGGGCCTCGGTCACCGCCACCCGGGCCGGGGTGTGGGTGGGCGGCGCCCTGGTCGCCTACGGCCTCCTCGGCACCTTCACCGGCTGGGGGTTCGGCTCCCTGTGGACGGCCCTGGTCGGCTGGTTCCTGGTCACCGCCGCCCGCCAGGAGCGCGACTTCGCCCTGCTCCGCCACGACCTCGGCGGCCTGCGGGCCGGGCAGGTCATGACCCCGGCCGCGGCGGCCGCCCCGGCCTGGTTCACGGTCGACGCCTTCCTGCGGAACTACGTCGAGCCCTGGCAGCCGGAGGCCCTGCCCCTGCGGACCTTCGACGGCCGCCCGGCCGGCGTGGTCACCACGGCCGCCCTGCGCCAGGTCCCACCCGAGCGGCGCCACATCGTCCGCGCCGGCGACGTCGCCATCCCGATGGCGTCCCTGCCGGTGGTCGGCCCCGACCAGCCGGCGGCCGACGTGGCCGCCCGGCTCGCCGGCGGCGCCACGGTGGCCGCCGTGGTCGCCGGCGGCCAGCTCGTCGGCCTGGTCACCCCGGCCGACCTGGCCAGGGCCGGCAAGACCCGGGCGGTGGCCTGAGCCGGGCCGGAACAACCACCCCCTGCGGGTCGTTGCCCAACGGGAGATGACCCACCGCTACCCGCCGCCGCCGTCGCCGGAGGAGCTCGGCCTGGACCGGCCCGGCGCGGCCGCCGGCCGGCGGCGGTCCGGGGACGACCTGCCCAAGATGAAGAAGTTCCGCTTCCAGCTGCTGGCCGGCTGGATAGCGGAGCGCTTCCCGCCCTGCACGGTGGCTGACGTCGGTGGCGGCAAGGGGCTGCTCACCTGGCTGCTCAACGAGGCCGGGTTCCGGGCCGAGGTCGTCGACCCGGTCGACCAGCCACTGCCCGCCACCTACCGGGAGCTTCCCAGCGGCCGCCGGGTCCACCTGGGCGACGCCGCCCGGGTGCCGCGCCGCCGGGTCCAGTTCGGGCCCGCCCTCGGGCGCCGCTACGACCTGCTGGTCGCCCTCCACGCCCACGGCAGCAACCTGGCCGTGCTCGACACCGTGGCCGCCGCCGGCAACAGCTGCGTGGTCCTGCCCTGCTGCGTGGTCGACGAGCCGGCGGCCCCCGGGCCCGGCCAGAACTGGTTCATGTGGCTGGCCGACCAGGCCCGGGAGCGGGGCCTGGAGCCCGGGTACTTCTCCCTCAACTTCCACGGCCAGCACGTCGGCTTCGTCGTCCGCGGGGAGCGGCCGGCCGGCTAGGGCGGCGGCCGGCGCCAGGCCAGCGCCACCACCGCCAGGCCCTTGCGGTCGACCGGGCAGTCCAGCACCGGCCGCAGGCCGAGCCGGGCGGCGGTGGCCCGCAGGCCCGGCGCCTGCCAGGCGGCGCACAGCCAGGCGGTCGCGCCCCCGGGGCGCAGCAGCCGGTGCGCCCCGGCCAGGACCTGCTCGGCCAGCGGCCCCACCGCCCGGTCGTAGGGCGGCTCGGTGGCCACGGCGTCGACGCAGCCGGCCCGCAGTGGCGGCCGGCGGGCGTCGGCGACCAGGTGGGCGCCGCCGAGGCGGCCGAGCCCGTGGCGCAGGGCGGGGTCGAGGTCGCCGGT
>DASUPQ010000876.1 GCA_036280995.1 Actinomycetota bacterium
TGGATTGGTCCAGTTCAAGTGAGACGTGGACCAGAACTACTGTCCCGTCTCACTGAAGTTGGCCCGGGAGCACGTCATTCGGCTGGTTGTCTCACTGAAGTTGGCCCGTGATGGCCATTCTCTCGGCGGTGTCTCACTGAAGTTGGCCCGTGAGCGCCATTCTCTCTACACGTCTCACTGAATCTGGCCCGCGATGGTGGTTCTCTCGGTCGGGTATCGGTGGAACACTGCGGTGCGATGCACCCCGAGTACTACCAGCGATGGATGGACCTGCTGGTCGCCCGGCTCGAACCGGGCGAGCAGGTCCTTGCGCGGGGCAGGGCCTTTGAACCAAGCGACGCCCTCCGGTTCGACCTGTCCACGGTGATCAGCGGTCCTGGTTGCGCCGTGGCCGTGACCGAGCGCCGTGTGCTGTGGGTCAGCGGTGACGACGACCGATGGGTCAGGTCGCTCCGGTTCGACCTGGTGCGGTCCCATGCCGAGATCACGCAGGCGCATCGGTACGCGCTGGCCCTGGACCACGAGAGCATCGAACGGCGGCGGTCGGTTCCGGCACATCAGCTGCTCTGGTGGTCCTGGGGCAACGCCGAGACGGTGCAAGTTGTCACGAGCAGCGTGCTGGCCTTTAGCCGTCGCGACACCAAGGCGGCGCGAGCGATCAGGAGTCGGCTGCAGGCGGTGGGGGTCCCGGCCGGCGAGCCACGCTCGCTGCCACCGCACCGACGTCGCGGCCAGGAGTTGCCGTATCGGGTCCTGAGAGCCTAACCGAGACTCGGCGTGCCCAGCTGCTGTATCGCCCAGACGCTGGTCTGCTGGGCGCAGGCGAGTGCAAGCTCGCCGAGCCCAAGACCCTCAGGTTCCGGCGGTGGCATGTGGCCGATCCGGCCGGTTCCCGCCTGCGCCTGGTACTGCCTCGGCGGGTATGGCGGGAACGTTGTAATGTTCCCGCTACGGTCCTGACAGTCCCAGACCTCGTCTTGGTGCTCTGCAGGGGCGCGTCGCCGTCGAAGCAGTGGCCCCTGCCTTCGGGTGAGGGGAAGCATGGCCAACGCCGGCGACGAACAGCAGCGCGAGCGGCAACGCCAGCAGCGGGAGCTGGCGGAGACCCGTCGCAACTTCGCCGAGATGGGCGCCCGCATGGGCTCCCTGTTCGAGCCGGCCGACGCCGACGAGCCCAAGCCGGCGCCGCCGTCCGAGCAGCGGGCCCTGCCGGCCCCCCCTCCGGCGCCGTCGCTGTTCGCGGGGCGACCCCGCTGGTGGTGGGCGGCCGCGCTGACGCTGCTGTTCCTCGTCGGCGGCCTGTTCGGCTGGCTCCTCAGGGGCGAGGGGGGCTCGGAGCCCCCGCCGAGCCCGACCACGGTGGCTGCGGCGGTGCGGCCCCCGGCCCCGCCGGAGACGGTGATCCGGACACGCATCAGCGTGCCCGAGGCGTGCCTCGACACGGCCAAGCTGGGCGACGAGGTCATCGCCCGTCTGACGAGCAACCAGCGTGACGACCGCCTGTTCCCGGCGCTCCGGAAGTACACCATCGCCAGCCAGGCCTGCCGCAGGGAGGCATCGCCCTGATGCGACGGATGCAAGCCGCAGGCATCGACGCGTTCGGCGGCCAGGTGCGCCTGCTCGAACTCGCAGCGCCGCCGTCTCCTGCGCCGGACGAGGTCGTGATCTCGGTGCACGCGGCAGGGGTCGCCAACTGGGACGAGTTCGTCCGGGTCGGCGACTGGGACGTGGGCCGCCGGCCGCCGCTGGCGCTGGGCGTCGAGGCGGCGGGTGTGGTCGCCGCGGTCGGCGAGGACGTGAGGGGCCTGGCAGCGGGCGACCAGGTGCTCACTCACCCCGTGCCGCTCCGGCACCAGGGCGCGTGGGCGCAGTGGCTGCTGGCTCCGGCCGCGCTGGTGGCGCGGAAGCCGGCCGTCGTCGGCTGGGAGCAGGCGGCCGCGTTCCCGGTGCCCGCGCTCACCGCGGACCAGGCGCTCACAGCGGCCGCACCCGCGCCGGACGGCCAGTGGGTGCTGGTGCATGGCGCCGGCGGCGTCACCGGCGGGCTGACCGTGCAACTGGCGGTCGCTCGCGGGGCGACCGTCGTCGCGACCGCCGGCCCCTCCAGCGCGCCGCGGGTTCGCGGCTACGGCGCGCGCGTCGTGCTCGACTATCACGATCCGCGGTGGCCGGCGCACGTGCGGGACGCAACTCCGGATGGCGTCGGCGTCGGGGCCGCCGTGAACGCGGCCCCCGGGGGCGCGGCGACCGCGCTGCTGGCTGTGGCGAGCGGCGGCCGCCTGGCGACGATCACCGGCGATCCGCCCCCGCCCGAACGAGGGGTCGAGGTCACCGACGTCTACGTGCGAGCCGACGGTG
>DASUPQ010000877.1 GCA_036280995.1 Actinomycetota bacterium
CCCAGGTCATGCAGGGATTCGATTTCAGCCGCGCGCTGATCGGTCTGCAATGCATCGGTCTGGCCCAGGTCACCGTGGTGAAACATGGGATTACGTGTCACCGGACTTCCGCAGATGGTGAGCACACGAGCTTCGTGATCATGGGGCTGACCTGCGGAGACGCCTCACTGGCGTGATGGAGTCGTGTTACTACAAGCGTGGGTGGCCGGCGATAAGCGGTTAGGCGCTGGGGGCGGTGAAGTCGAAGAACCGCGGGGGTTCGGGCAGGTCGAGCGCGGTCAGGATGGTTTTCTGCCCGGCGGTGGCGGCCGACCGTTGCGCGACGTGGCCGTCGTTGGTGGCGAGGGTGACCAGGTGCATCCGGTCGAGTTCGTGGCGCAGGTTGCGCCAGGTGTCGCCGGTGGCGTTCTCGATGACGCGCAGCAGCAGTAGGGCGAGCCAGCACAGTTGGACGTGGGCGCGGATCCGGTCCTCGCGGTAGTGGAACACCGGGCGCAGCGCGAGGGCGCCCTTGAGGTCCCGCCAGCCCCGTTCAACCTGCAGGAGCTGCTTGTAGGCGGCGGCCAGATCGTCCGGGGTCAAGGTGGTGTCGGAGGTGCGCAGCAGCCACTTGCCGTCCAGGTGCGACTCGCGCTTGATCGCGGCGGCGTCGACCCGCAGCAGCCCATGCTCGGTGCGGCGCAGGTAGCGGCGCAGTCCCGGCTTGGTCTTCAAGGAGCCGACGAGCTCGTCGCGGCGCCGGTCGGTCCAGGCGTCGGAGCCGGCGATCAGGGCCTGCAGGTGGCTGAGGAGCCGCTGTCGGACGGCGGCGTCCCGCTCGGCCTGCTCGGGGTTGAGGCAGACCACGAACCGCTGCGCCCGCATCCCCTGGTCCCCGTCTCCGTCCCCGCCGGGTGCGACGGCGGCCTCCTTGACGCGCAGGTTCCCCGCGACGGTGCGGTATCGGCCGGGGCGGGCCAGCGCCGCGGCGGCCTCGGTGTTGGTGTGGCGCAGCTTCTCGGCGTGGATGTAGTGCCCGCCGCCGCGGGTCAGATACGCCCGGTTCGCCGCGCAGGCGAACCCGCGGTCGGCCACCCACACCAGCCGGCGCAGCCCCCAGCCGGCCAGACCATCCTTGACCGTGCGGATGATCGCGGTGTCGGCGGTGTTCCCGGGGAACGTCCAGCACCGCACCGGCACCCCGTCCCGGGTGACCGCCATCGCGATCACCACCTGCGGCAGGTCGGTGCGGTGGTCCTTGGAGTGCCCGAACGCCCGCTTGCCCGCCTCGGCCGGCCGGCTGATGCCGTCGTCGTCGACGCTGTCCTCGACCTCGGCGAGCTCGTCGGGGACGTCGAGCTCGAAGTAGGTGGAGGTCGTATCCACGAACACGATGTCGAGGTCCAGGTTGAGCAGGTGCGCGACGGAGCCGAAGACCTCCTCGGCGATCTCCGCGAGCGCGTCGAGCAGGAAATCCATCGCCCGGTAGGCCTGGTCGTCGGAGAAACAGGTCAGGCCCTCGATCGCGACCCGCTTGGCGACCCAGTCCGTCGCGGCCAGCTTGGAACCGGGCTCCAGGGCGCGCTGCGCGACCAGGGCGAACACAACCCGCTCGACCGCCTCCCCGTCTAGGCGCCGGCCGGTGGCGACCCGACGGATCGCCGCGCCGATCCCGAGCCGCTCCCAGACCCGGTCCAGCGTCCAGGCCCCACCCAGCGGTCGGGAGTCCACCACCTCCACCTCGGCGCCCACGGCGGCGCTGATCGCCTGCTCCGGGGTCAGGAACCGGGAGATCGAGCTCACCAGCCGGGCCAACGCATCCCTGTCGACCTTCTCCGCCCGCCCGAAGTTGTGGATCACCTTCGCGACCGGGCTGCCGGTCACCGGATGACGCTCGTTGTGCGCCAGCTGCAGGTAGGCCACCACCGAACCGTCCCGGTTCGTCCGCCTCGTCTCCCGTAGGTACATGCTCACACTCAAGCGCGTAATGCCGCGTCCGTCGAGCGACACGCCGCAACTCGTGTGCCTACACCGTTTCGCTCCTCAAGTCACCTCGCGAGGCCGTGACCAGGCCGGACGCTCCCCCCGAGCCCCGAATCTGCCTACCAACTGCGGAAGTCCGGCCTGCGGCTGGCGACTCATCTCCGTGGACACGGAGTCCTCCTCGGACGCCGACGCGGCAGCGGAGTTCATCCGCGCCGAGAACGCGAAGAACCCGAACCAGCCGACCG
>DASUPQ010000878.1 GCA_036280995.1 Actinomycetota bacterium
GACAACAGGCCCGCGGGATCGACGTTGAGGTTGCCGTCCACCGCGACGGTGCCGTCCGCCACCAGGGTCGCCGGGCTGTTGAACTGCGAGTTCGCCATGTTCGCCCCCCATGATCCGCTTTGCCGCAAGGAGTCTGTCACGGCCGGGCGCGCCGTTCCATCCATCGGCCCGCGCGGGACACGCCGACCAGGTTGCCCTTGCGCCGGTAGAGCTCGAGCGCCGCGTCGACCACGGCCCGGGCCTCCGACGTCCGTCCGCCCTGGGCGAGCACGGCGGCCAGCTCGAGCAGGGCGTCGCCGTGCTGGTTGAGGAAGTCGGTCCGGGCCGCCAGCGCGACCGCCGCGCGGGCCAGCTCCTCGGCCTCCCCGAGCTCCCCCCGCTCAGCCAGGATCCTGGCCCGGAGCCCCTGCCAGACCATCTGGGCCGACAGGTCCTCGCCCTCGGCCGCCGCCCGGCTCACCTCGATGAACCGCTCGGCCTCGCCGGTCCGGCCCTGGGCCGCGAGCGCCTGGGCGAGGAAGGCCGCGGTGGTGCCGAGCATGTTGCGCTCGCCCATGTCCTCGAGACGCCGGTAGTCGCGGCGCAGGTGGGCCTCGGCCGTGGCCGTGTCCCCGGCCAGCATGGCCACGAAGCTCGCCGGGTGGGTGACCGACGAGGTCAGGGTCACGCCCAGCTCGTCGAAGGCGGCCAGGCCCCTGGCCAGCGCCTGGCTCGCCTCGTCGGCCCGGCCCTGCATGGCGTAGAGGCCGGCCAGGTGGTTGAGGATCACCGCTTCGCCGGTCTGGTGGCTGCCGACCTCCTCCAGGTAGCCCTCGCACAGCCGGATGCCCTCCGGGGCCGGGGTCGGCCCCCACAGCGCGGCCGACGCCAGCCAGCCGAGGACCTCGGTGAGCTGCCGTTCGTCACCCGCCCGGCGGGCGTGGACGGCCGCCCGCCGCCAGGCGTCCTCGGCGGCCGCCGAGCTTGCCTGCGTCCAGCGCACGAACGCCGGCAGCCGCCAGGCCTGGCAGAGCCCGACCTCGTCGCCGGCCTGCTCGAAGGTGGCCAGCAGCCCGGGGAGGGCATCGCCGACCTCGCGCTGGGTGCGCCCGATGTCCACCTGGAGCCCAAGCAGCAGCCGCTGGACCCGGGCGCGGGCGGCCAGGGCCTCGTCCCCGGCGGCCGCGGCCATCCGCCCGGCGTCCTCCAGTGCGCGGCCGGCCTCCTCGAGCCGGCCCGCCTCCATCAGGGCGGCGCCCAGGTCCGTCTGGGTGCGGGCGCGGGCCGGGTCGTGGGCCGGGAGGAGCGACGACGCCCGCTGCAGCAGCCCAACGGCCGCCGGGACGTCGCCGCGGGCGTGCGCCCTGGTCCCGGCCGCCTCCAGGTGGCCGGCGGCCCGGCGGGCCAGCGCCCTGACCTGGTCGTCCATCGGCCCCAGCTCGCTCCGGTAGCGGACCGCCCGTTCCAGGTGGTAGCCGACGATCTCGTCCTCGGCCGCCTGGCCCTCGGCCCAGCCGGCGAAGCGCTCGTGCAGTTCGGCCCGGTGCGACTTGGGGATGGCCCGGTAGGCCGCCTGCTGGACCAGGAGGTGGTGGAAGTGGAACCGGCCGGCCGTGGGCGCCGCCGACACCAGCCCCTTGGCGGCCAGGACCCGCAGGTGGCGCCCGAGCGGGCCGCGGGCCTCGGGGGGCAGCAGCTCGGCGACGGCGTCGCGGGTGAAGTCCCGGCCGACGACGGCGGCGCGCCACAGCACCGCCCGCTCGCCCGGGCCGAGCAGCTCGAGGCGGGCGGCCAGCAGGGCCTGGATGGTCGCCGGCAGCTCGTGCTCGTCCTCGCCCCGCTCGCCGAGGGACGCGGCCAGCTGCTCGAGGAACAGCGGGTTGCCGGCGGCGACCTCGAGCAGCCGTTCGCGGGCCTCCGGCGGGGCGCCGGCCAGCGCCCCCAGCAGCTCACCGGCGTCGCCGTCGGGCAGCGGCCCGAGCTCGACCCGGAACGCCGCCGCCACGCCGTCGCCCCAGGCCGGGCGCCGCTCCAGCAGCTCCGGCCGGGCCAGGCAGAGCAGCTGCAGCCCCTGCCTGGCCTGCCCGGCCACCGTCTCGGCCAGGTCGAGGAAGGTGGGCTCGGCCCAGTGCAGGTCCTCCAGGACGACCAGCAGCGGCCGCCTCGAGGCCAGCGTCTCCAGCAGCCGCCGGGTCGCCCAGAAGATCTCGGGGGCGGCCAGGGTCCCGGGCCCGTCCGCGCCGAGCGCCCCGGCCAGCCACTCCGCGACCCTGGCCGCGTCCGGCTCGCCGTCGAGCAGCGCCTCCAGCTCCTGGCGGGTCCCCTGGGGCGCGCCCGCCTGGGCGAGCAGCTCCCGCAGGGGCCAGAAGGTGATGCCGTCGCCGTAGGGCAGGCAGCGGCCGGTCAGCACCGTCGCCTCGCCCGCGACCCGCTCGGCCAGCTCGTGGACCAGCCGGGTCTTGCCGATGCCGGCCTCGCCGAGCACGGTCGCCAGCACCGGCCGGCGTTCCCGGGCCGCCCGGGCCAGGCCCTCGCGCAGCCGGCCCAGGTCCTCGCGCCGGTCGACCAGCGGCGCGTCGAGCCGGAACGGCAGAGGCCGGGCGCCGACCGGCGCGGCCACCAGCCGCCACCGGTCCCCGCCGGCCTCCTCGACCTCCAGCGCCCCCGCGGCCAGCCGGCGGGTCTGGCCGCTGACCAGGATCTCGCCCGGCGCCGCCAGCTCGGCCAGCTCGACCGCCCGCCCGGTGGCGTCGCCGGCGAAGCCCGCCGGGTCGGGACCGCCGACCAGGGCCTCGCCGGTGGCCAGGCCGACCCGCATCCGCAGGGCCAGGCCACGCTCCCGCTCCAGGACGCCGGCCTCGGCCTCGAGCGCGGCCTGGGCGGCGAGCGCGGCCTGGGCGGCCCGCAGGGCGTCGTCCTCGTGCACGACCGGGACGCCGAAGACCCCGACGATGCGCTGGCCGGCGGCGGCCGACAGCGACCCGCCGTGCTGCTCCAGGGTGGCGCCGAGGATGGCCTGGGCCCGCTCCAGCACGACCGGGAGCGCCTCGGGGTCCGGCGGCGCCCCAGTGCCCGAGGTCAGCCGGAGCTCCGCGCACAGCACCGTCACCGGCTTGCGGGCCGGCACCGCGGCCGCCGCCGGAGCCGGGGCCGGCGCGGTCCGCAGCGCGGGGTCGTGGCGCAGGATCGCCCCCTCCAGTTCGCCGAGGGCCGGCGACGGCTCCAGGCCGAGCTCGTCCAGCAGCAGCTCCCGCGCGTCGCGGTAGACCTCCAGGGCCTCGGCCTGGCGGCCGCTCCGGTACAGGGCGAGCATGAGCTGGCCACGGAGCCGCTCGCGCAGCGGATGCTCGCCGGCTAGGCGCTGCAGCTCGCCGACCAGCTCCCCGGCGGCGCCGCGGGCCAGATCGGCCTCGACCCGCTCTTCCAGGCAGACCAGGCGCAGCTCGTCGAGCCGGGCGATCTCGGCCTGGGCGAAGGGCTCGTAGCGGAAGTCGGCCAGCGCCGGCCCCCGCCACAGGCGCAGTGCCTCGGCCAGCGTCCCGGCGGCCTCCGCGGCGGCCCCGTCGGCCAGGGCCTGGCGTCCCTGGGCGAGCAGGCGCTCGAACCGGCTCAGGTCGACCTCGTCGGGGAAGGCGCGGAACAGGTACCCCGGCGGCCGCGTGACCAGCCGGTCCTCGGGCAGGGCGCGGCGCAGGCGGGACACGGCCGCCTGGAGCGCGTTGGCCGCGCCCGGCGGGGCGTCCTCGCCCCACAGCTCGACCAGGACGCGCTCGCTGGGCACGACCTGGTTGGCGTGCAGCACGAGCAGGGCGAGCACGGCCCGCTGGCGGGCTCCCCCGTACGCGATCGACCGCCCGCCGTCCGCCACCTCGAGCGGACCCAGGAGGCGAACCTCCATCGCTCCTCCAGGGCGCGTTGGTGCGCCGCGGGCATTCTCCCGCCCCCGCCGGGTCGGGACAACCACCGACGGTGGTCGCCGCTGTCAGCCGGCTGTCAGCGACCGGGCGCAGGCTCCGGTCCAACACCAGAAGGGGACCGGCCGGGAGCCGCCACCGCGGAGCCCAGACCACCCCCCGACCAGGGAGGAACCCATGTCGAAGCTCCTGCGAGGGATCGTGCTGGGCGCCATGCTGGCCGTCCTGAGCTCGGCGACGGCCGTCGCCGCCCAGCCTCCCGACAGCCGCAACGAGGCCGTCCAGCAGTTCCGGGCCGGCGAGCGGGCCTCGGCCGACCAGCCGGTCGTCGTCGCCGACGCCGTCCAGCAGTTCCGGGCGGGGGAGCGGGCCGCCAGCGGCCAGCTCACCCTGTCGGACAAGGCCAACCAGCAGACGCTGGCCGCCCAGCGGTACTGGTACTACCGGTCCACCCGGCCGGCGCCGGTCGCCGCCCCGGCGTCGCCGAGCGGGCAGGACGGCACCCCCGTGGGGCTGCTCGCGGCCCTGGCCGGCGCCGCCGCGCTGTCCCTCACCCTGGACGCCATGCTCGTCCGGCGCAAGGCCCGCAAGGCCACCGCCAGCACCGCCATCTGACCGACCGCCACCAACGACCCGATGGGGCTGCCGCGCCCACCCGGCAGCCCCATCGCCATGGGCGCCGGCTTTCTTGTCGGCCCCGTTGTGTCGGATGCTGGCAGGCGCGCCGGACGCCCACGACCAGGAGGACCGCCGTGATCTTCATCGCCGCCAAGTTCCAGGTGCTGCCCGAGCACGCCGACAACTGGCCGCAGATCGTCGGCGACTTCACCGCGGCCACGCGCAGCGAGCCCGGCTGTCTGTGGTTCGACTGGTCCCGCTCGGTCGAGGACCCCAACGAGTACGTCCTCGTCGAGGCCTTCCGCGACGACGCCGCCGGCGGCGCCCACGTCCAGTCCGACCACTTCAAGCAGGCCCAGCAGACCCTGCCCCGGCATCTGGCCGAGACCCCGCGGATCGTCAACTTCACGATCCCCCCAGGACGACTGGTCAGAGCTGGGCGAGCTCGCCGTTCGCTGAGGTCGGGTGGGCGCTGTTTCTGACACCCCGGCCATGGCCGATGTCGGGGCAAGGACGCGCCCTCGGCGCGTGCTGCTCTGCTGGCAAGCTCCGTGCGATTGATCGGCGCGGCCGCGTTCTTGGCGGACCTGCGGCCGCGCCGCCTTCGGCGGCAATCTCAGTCTGACCGGTCGCTACCCAGGGTGGTGTCGTGCGGCAGCACCGGAACCCCCCAAGAGCATTCTTCAGCCGCCGGCCAAGGCTCCTCCCTGCGCCGCCGTAGTTGCTGAAGAACCACTCCAGCTCCTCGATCGGTGAGGCCACAAGGGTCACGCTTCCCAGCCGCATCGGTCGTGCCGTCCCGTCACGCTGCAGTGAGACCTGGATTTGGGAGCCAGGTGCGTGCGCATGGTTCGCTGCTGGCGATGTGGTACCTGGCGTAGCCTTGGCGTTCCTTCGCACCAAGGGAGCCGACTTCATGCTGATGATCACTGAGAACGCAGGCCAGGCTATCGAGTCCATCGTGGCAAACGCCGAGCTGCCCGACGGATCGGGCCTCCGGATCGACGCCCCAGACCAGCCGCCGGCGACGCTCAACCGCAGCGGGGTACCGCTACAGCTCCAGGTCGCAAGCCAGCCCGCCGAGCAGGACCAGGTCGTCAGCGAAGGCGGCGCGAAGGTGTTCATTGCGCCCAGCGCGGCCCCGATCCTCGACGACAAGGTGCTCGACGTCCAAGTCAGTGAGGACAAGGAGCGGGTGCAGTTCGTGATCGGACCGCAGCAGGGCCAGCCAGGCGATCGGGGCTGAGCCACCACCACCATCATCGCCGCGCCCGGCTGGCTGGACGGCGGCAGTTCCCTGGATTCCGGTGACGAGGTGGTTGGAGTTGCGGGTCGGGATGCTGGCTGGCGGCCAGCACCTGGGCGACTGATCCTCGCCGCCTGGCCATCGACGACGGAGCCGCCCCGGATGAGCTGACCCCACGGGCGACGCCAGGGTTGGTTGGTAGGCAAGTTGCTACTTGCCTATAATGGGGCCGTGAGTGACGTGTACAAGGCGCTCGCCGACCCGACCAGGAGGGCGATCCTCGACGAGCTCAGCGAGCGGGACAGCCAGACCCTGTTCGAGCTCTGCGCCCGACTCGCGACCAGGCACGGACTGGGCTCGTCGCGACAGGCCATCTCCCAGCACCTCGACGTCCTGGAGTCGGCGGGCCTGGTCAAGACCAGGAGGGAGGGCAGGTACAAGTTCCACCACCTCGACACCACGCCGCTGGAGACGATCCTGGAGCGGTGGCGACCCACCCGCGGAAGGAGCAGCAGATGAGGATCTACATCACCTCGGTGCTCGTGGATGACCAGGACAAGGCGCTGGGGTTCTACACCGACGTCCTCGGGTTCCAGAAGAAGACCGATGTCCCCCTCGGCGAGGCGCGCTGGCTCACCGTGGTGTCTCCCGAGGCCCCCCAAGGCCCGGAGCTGGCCCTGGAACCCGACGCCCACCCGGCCGCCAAGCCGTACAAGGCGGCACTGGTGGCCGACGGGATCCCGGCCACCTCCTTCGCCGTCGACAACGTGCACGCCGAATTCCGGCGACTCCGCGACCTCGGCGTCCGGTTCACCCAGGAGCCAGTCGAGATGGGTGGCGTGACGACGGCGGTGTTCGATGACACCTGCGGCAACCTGATCCAGATCGCCAAGGCCTAGCTGCACCCGCGGCCCCGGCCGGCATCCGGCGCCGCTACGAACGGCTGCGCCGCTTCCCCCCGACGGGCTGCTGGCCTTCGGGGACGCCATCTGCAGCTTCAACCCCGTCTACGGCCAGGGCATGACCGTGGCCGCGCTCGAAGCTCTGGCGCTCCGCGCGGCCCTGACGTCGGGTGGTGACGTGACCCGGCGGTTCCTCCGGTCCGCCGCCCGCCTCGGCGACA
>DASUPQ010000879.1 GCA_036280995.1 Actinomycetota bacterium
CCAGCGCCCGCCAGGCCACCACCGGTCCCTCCGAGGCGGCCGCGGCCGTCCCCACCAGGACCGGGCACACGGCCGCGACCAGCGTCCTCGGCCGCGCCCCGAGCACCCAGACGTTCATCGGGCCGGCGCTCCTAGGGCCGCTTGGGGAACTTGCCGAAGTCCGGCCGGCGCTTCTCGCGGAAGGCGTTGCGGCCCTCCTGGGCCTCGGAGGTCATGTAGTAGAGGAGGGTGGCGTCGCCGGCCAGCTGCTGGACCCCGGCCAGGCCGTCGGTGTCGGCGTTGAGCCCGGCCTTGAGCAGCCGCAGGGCCAGCGGGCTGTGCTCCAGGATGCGGCGGCACCACTCGACCGTGACCCGCTCCAGGTCGGCCAGGGGGACGACGGTGTTGACCAGGCCCATCTCCAGGGCCTGGGCCGCGTCGTACTGGCGGCAGAGCAGCCAGACCTCGGCCGCCTTCTTGCGCCCGACGGTGCGGGCCAGCATGCCCATGCCGTAGCCGCCGTCGAAGGACCCGACCCGCGGCCCGGTCTGGCCGAAGCGGGCGTTGTCGGCGGCGATGGTCAGGTCGCAGACCAGGTGGAGCACGTGGCCGCCGCCGATGGCGTAGCCGGCCACCATGGCGATCACCGGCTTGGGCAGCCGCCGGATCTGGATCTGGAGGTCGAGCACGTTGAGGCGGCCGATGCCGCGCTCGTCGACGTAGCCGTCGTCGCCGCGGATGCGCTGGTCGCCGCCGGAGCAGAAGGCGTCCGGGCCCTCGCCGGTGAGGACGATCACCCCGATCGACGGGTCGTCGCGGGCGAGCTCGAAGGCGTCCTGGAGCTCGAACAGGGTCTTGGGACGGAAGGCGTTGCGGACCTCCGGCCGGCGGATGGTGATCTTGGCGATCCCCTCCGCGGTCTCGTAGCCGATGTCGGTCCAGCTGCCCTGGTGCTGCCACTCCACGGGCGTATCAGCTCCTCGGACATCGCGGTTCGGTGGCGACGGCCCTGCTAGCCTACCGGCCCATGTCGTCCTCTGTTGCCCTGGTCGCCGTCGCCCTGCCCCGGCCGGCCGCCGCCCGGGCGATCGTGGCCGCCTGGGAGGCCGGCGAGGCGGTCCTGCCCCTCGACCCGGACGCCCCGGCGCCCGAGCTGAAGGGCATCCTGGCCGCGGCCCGCCCCACCCACCTGCTGGACACGGACGGGCGCACCCGGCTGCCCGAGGGGGAGCCGGCCGAGGCCGGCCTGGCCGCGGTGGTGGCCACCTCCGGCACCAGCGGCGCCCCCAAGGTGGTCGAGCTGGGCGCCGACGCCGTCCGCTGGTCGGCCCTGGCCACCTCGGCCGCCCTGGGGGCCGGGCCGGGCGACCGCTGGCTGTGCTGCCTGCCCCTGCACGGGGTGGCCGGGCTGGCCGTGGTGGCCAGGGCCTGGCACACGGGCGCGCCGGTCGAGGTCCACGAGCGCTTCGACCCGGCCGCGGTGCGGGCCGCCGCCGGCCGGGCGACCCTGGTCTCGCTGGTCCCGGCCATGCTGGGCCGGCTGCTGGCCGCCGGCGACGAGGCCGCCCGCTTCCGCCGGGTCCTGCTCGGGGGCGGCCCCATCCCCGCCGCCCTGGCCGCCGGCGCCGCCGACCGCGGGGTCGCCGTGGTCCGCACCTACGGCCTCACCGAGACCTTCGGCGGCATGGTCCACGACGGTCACCCCCTGGACGGCGCCGAGGTGACCACCGACCCCGAGCCCGAGGGCGAGGTCCTGGTGCGGGGGCCGATGCTGTTCCGGCGCTACCGGGGCGACCCGGCACGGACCGCGGCCGCGCTCGGCGGCGGCTGGCTGCGCACCGGCGACCTGGGCCGGCTCGGGCCCGGCGGCCGGCTGACCGTCCTCGGCCGGGCCGACGACCTGGTCGTCAGCGGCGGGGTCAACGTCCACCCGGACGAGGTCGAGGCGGTCCTGGCCGCCCACCCGGGCGTCGCCGAGGCCGCCGTGGCCGGCCGGCCCGACCCGGAGTGGGGGCAGCGGGTGACCGCGTTCGTGGTCCCCCGCGACCCGGCCAGCCCGCCCACCCTGGCCGAGCTGCGCGCCTTCGCCCGGGAGCGGCTGGCCGCGGCCAAGGCCCCCCGCGACCTCGTCCTCGTCCCGGCCCTGCCCCGCAGCCCCTCAGGCAAGCTCCTGCGCCGGCTCCTCCCCGACGGCGAAGCCCACGCGGACGCTGGCCCCGGGCGCGACCTTCCGTAGCCGCCCCAGACCCGCCGCCACAGCAGCCGCTCCAGCTCCTCCAGCCGGTCGTACCGTGCGACGAGGATTCGCCCACATGGGTGATACGAGGGGAACGAGTGGATCGCAGGGTCACGGTTTGCCGGGCCCGGTTACCATAGGATTCAGAGGCCTGCAATTGCAGGTGCTAGGTGACCTGGACAGTGAGGTGCCGAGTGGGCTTCGAGGTCGACCGCGCCGTGCCCGGCACCCCGGTGCCCGAGACACGGCCGACGCCGCCGCCCTCGTCGCAGCGGCCGCTCGGCCGCCGCGTGCGCGCCCTCGCCGCCCGCTCGATGCACCCCTTCAGCCACGGCCAGGGCGCCGAGACGCCGCTGGAGGCGCTGGTCGCGGCCCACCAGCGAATGTACCCCAAGGCCGACGTGCGCCTGCTGCACCAGGCCTACGAGGTCGCCGAGCGGGAGCACCGGGGCCAGCAGCGGACCAGCGGCGACCCGTACATCACCCACCCGGTGGCGGTGGCGACCATCCTGGCCGAGCTCGGCATGGACACCACCACGCTGGTCGCGGCCCTGCTCCACGACACCGTCGAGGACACCGGCTACACCCTTGAGCAGACCCGGGCCGACTTCGGCGACGAGGTCACCCACCTGGTCGACGGGGTGACCAAGCTGGACAAGATGGAGTTCGGCCACGCCGCCGAGGCCGAGACCATCCGCAAGATGATCGTGGCCATGGCCCTGGACCTGCGGGTGCTGATCATCAAGCTGGCCGACCGGCTCCACAACATGCGCACCCTCCGGTTCCAGCCCGCCCACAAGCAGCAGCGCACGGCCCGGGCGACCCTGGAGGTGCTGGCCCCGCTGGCCAACCGGCTCGGGCTCCAGGTGATCCGCCGCGACCTGGAGGACCTGGCCTTCGCGACCCTTGACCCGGCCGAGCACGACGAGATCGTGCGGGTGGTCGACAGCCGCGACCCGGGACGCCGCGAGCACGTGGCCATGCTGGTCCGCCAGGTCGCGGCCGACCTGCGCGCGGCCAAGATCAAGGCCCTGGTCACCCCCCACCCGCGGCACTACTACTCGATCTACCAGACGATGCTGGAGCGGGGCAGCCGCGAGATCCACGACCCCGACCGGATCCTGGTCGTGGTCGCCGGCGGGCCCAGCGACTGCTACATCGCCCTGGGGGCGGTGCACGGGCGCTGGCACCCGGTGCCCGGCCGCTTCAAGGACTTCATCGCCGCCCCCAAGCTCAACGGCTACCAGTCGCTGCACACCACCGTGATCGGCCCCGGCGAGGAGCCGGTGGAGGTCCACATCCGCACCGAGGCCATGCACCGCACGGCCGAGTACGGGGTGGTCGCGGCCGCCCGCGAGGCCGCCCGCGGCCGCCGGGCCAACGGCCAGGGCGACTCCACCGGCGGCGCCGACGACCTGGTCTGGCTGCACCGGCTGCTGGACTGGCAGCGGGCCGTGTCCGACCCGGGCGAGTTCCTGGAGTCGCTCCGCTCCGACCTGTCCGACAACGAGGTGCTGGTGTTCACCCCCAAGGGCGACGCCCTCACCCTGCCGGCCGGCGCCACCCCGGTCGATATGGCCTACGCGCTCCGGACCGAGCTGGGCCACCACTGCATCGGCGCCAGCGTCAACGGCCAGCTCGTCCCCCTGGCCAGCGTCCTGGCCGACGGGGACGTGGTCGAGATCCTCACCTCGACGGCCGAGTACCCGGGCCCGTCCAAGGAGTGGCTCGGCTTCGTCAAGAGCCCCCAGGCCCACGTCAAGATCCGCCAGTGGCTGGCCTCCCAGCGCCGCGACGACGCCGTCGACGCCGGCCAGCAGGCGATCGACCGGGTCCTGGCCGACCAGGGCTGGTCGCTCCAGCGGGCCATGGAGGACGGCTCCCTGGCCATGCTCGACTACGCCGACCTGGAGGCCATGTACCGCGCCGTCGGCCAGGAGCAGCTCTCGGCCCAGTCGGTCGCCCAGTGGCTGGTCACCGTCCTCGGCGACCAGCCGCAGGGCAACGCCGAGCGCTAGCCCTGGAAGATGTCCAGGGGCAGGAACGCCGAGACGACGAAGCTGGGCACGTCCACCACCTCCGAGACCTTGAGGTCGACGGCGACGCTGCAGATGGCGTAGGCCTGCTGGCGGGTCCAGCCGCCGTGGTCCTGGAGGTGGTCGATCATGTTGAGCAGGGCGTTGCGGGCGGCCAGGGTGAGGTCCTCGGGGCGGCTCTCGCCGTCGCGGGTGACCGACAGGCCGGTGGTGGCGAAGAACCGGCGGGGGGCGGCGTACTCGGGCGGCAGGTAGTAGTCGTCGCGGGCGAACTGGAGGTCCTGGATGCCGCGGGCGGCGGCCCGGCCCTTGTGGAGGGCGAAGCGGACGGTCAGGGTCGAGCGCATCTCGATGGCCGTGCCGCACGTCTCGCAGTCGCCCTGGGCGAAGTGGGCGTCGCCGGCCGAGAACAGGCCCCCGTCGGCGTACACCGGGATGTAGAGCCTGGTCCCCTTGCCGAGCTGCTTGATGTCGACGTTGCCGGCCGTCTCCCGGGGCGGGATGGTGCGCAGGGCCTCGGCGGCGATGGCAGGGTCCGAGGGGACGGCGTCGGTGGGGTCGGGGGGGAGCACGAACCCGCCCCGGTCGAGGGCGGCCTGCTCGCGGGCGGTGGTCCGCTCCAGCAGGGCCCGGTCGGGGGAAAGGCCGATGGTGCCCATGAACGGGGAGCCGGGGATGCGCAGCCCCGGCAGGTCGTCGGAGGTCGCCCAGCCGCCCTCGATCCGCCAGCGGGCCATGTACGGGTCGGGGAACTGGTCGCGCAGGAACCCGAAGCCGGGCACCTGCACGGTGTAGCCGTAGCGGTCGGGCTCGACGTCGAGGATCTCGACCTCGAGCAGGTCGCCGGCCTCGGCCCCGTTGACGTACACCGGGCCGGTCAGGGGGTGGACCACGTTCAGGTTGGGCCCGGCCACCGTCTCCAGGGTCGCCTCCGGCCCCATCTGGCCGTCGAAGGCGTCGCGGGTCTCCAGCACCACCTCGTCGCCGGGGTCGCAGGTGACCACCGGCGGGATGTCCGGATGCCAGCGGTTGTGCCCGGTCTCGGGCTCCTCCAGGAGCGTCTTGCCGTAGTCGACGCGGATCTCGTGCGTCGCCATGGTCACCACCTCCAGGTCCGACGGGGGCACAACGATACTTGCCTTGCCGGGTCCAAAGTCCACCTCCTAAGCAGCCCCCTCCCCAAGATGAGGTAGGGGGGCCGGGAACCTAAGGCAACCGTCCGATCCGGGGCGGGGGGTCTTAGCCATACCGTGACGATCGAGAGAGCGGAACCGACCAGGAGGCCAACGATGCAGCAGCACCACATCTTCCACGACGCGATCGCCCGCGACCACGTCGAAGTCCTCCGCCGCGACGCCCGGCAGGCCCGGCTGGCCAAGGCCCGCCGCAAGAGCGCCCGCTCGTCCCGCCGGAGCCGCTAGGAGGCACCCATGCCCGTGGTCACGCGCGAGCGACAGCGACGAGCCGGCGAACCCGCCGGCTCGTTCGCTTCGTCGGCCGGCCGGGCCATACTCGGGGGCATGACCGCGACGCTCACCAGCCCCACCTTCGTCGGCCGGACCGAGGAGCTGGCCCGGCTGGCCGAGGCCACCGACCGGGCCGCCGCGGGGACCCCGGCGGCGGTGCTGA
The DNA here is from genome assembly GCA_036280995.1 of Actinomycetota bacterium. Classification (NCBI taxonomy): domain Bacteria; kingdom Bacillati; phylum Actinomycetota; species Actinomycetota bacterium. The sequence continues at coordinate 5,881 of DASUPQ010000879.1, forward strand.
TCGGCGGCGAGGCCGGGGTGGGCAAGACCCGGCTGGTCGGCGAGGTCGTCGCCGCCGCCCGCCGGGCCGGGGCGACCGTGCTGGTCGGCGGCTGCGTCGAGCTCGGCGGCGAGGGGGTGCCGTTCGCCCCGCTGATCGAGGCCCTGCGGGGGTACGTGCGTGACCTGGACGAGCCGGAGCTGGCCCGGCTGCTCTCCGATCAGGCCAGGGCCGAGCTGGCCCGCCTCCTGCCCGAGCTGGACCCGCCGGGAGCCGACAGCCGGCTGGAGCCCGACCGGCTGACCACGACCCCGGGCCCCTGGACGGACCAGGGCCGGCTGTTCGAGCAGCTGCTCGGCCTGCTGGAGCGCCTGAGCGCCGACCTGCCGGCCGTGCTGGTCGTGGAGGACCTGCACTGGGCCGACCGCTCCACCCGCGACCTGCTCGCCTTCCTCGTCCGCAACCTGCGCCACGGCCGCCTGCTGCTGGTGCTGACCTATCGCAGCGACGAGCTGCACCGCCGCCATCCCCTGCGGCCGTTCCTGGCCGAGCTGGACCGCGGCCGGCGGGTCGAGCGGCTGGAGCTGGCCCGGTTCGGCCCGGCCGAGGTGGCCGCCCAGCTGGCCGGGATCCAGGGGGCGCCGCCGCCGGCCGGGCTGGCCGAGCGGATCCACGCCCGCTCCGGCGGCAACGCCTTCTTCGTCGAGGAGCTGGCGGCCACGGCCGCCGCCGACGGCGAGCTGCCCCCCAGCCTCCGCGACACCCTGCTGGCCCGTATCGAGCTGCTCGGCGAGCCGGCCCAGCAGGTGCTGGCCGTGGCCGCGGCCGCCGGGGGCCGGGTCGAGCACGAGCTGCTGGCCGAGGTGGCCGCCATCGACGAGGCGGCGCTGCTGGCCGGCCTGCGCGAGGCCGTCTCGGCCCAGGTGCTGCTGGTCGACGCCGGCGACGGCGCCTACGGCTTCCGCCACGCGCTGGTCAAGGAGGCGGTCTACGCCGAGCTGCTGCCGGGGGAGCGGACCCGCCTGCATGCCCGGTTCGCGGCCGCCCTGGCCACCCGGGACGGTGGGGGAGACCCCGGGCTGGCCGCCGAGCTGGCCTGGCACTGGTACGCCGCCCACGACCTGGACCGGGCCCTGCCGGCGGCGGTCGAGGCCGGCAAGGCGGCCGAGCGCGCCTACGCCTTCGCCGAGGCCCAGACCCAGTTCGAGCGGGCCCTGGAGCTGTGGGACCGGTGCGCCACGGCGACGCAGCGCCCTGGCGGGCTGGACAAGGCGGAGCTGCTGGCCCGGGCGGCGGAGGCGGCCTCCAACGCCGGCGCCGCCGACCGGGCCGTGGCCCTGGTCCGCGGCGCCCTGGCCGAGGTCGACAAGGCCACCGACCCGCTGCTGGCCGCCCAGCTCCTCGAACGCCTGGCCTTCCACCTGCGCATCGCCGGCCGGCCGGGGGCGTTCGAGGCCTACCAGGAGGCGGTCCGCCTGGTCCCGCCGGAGCCGTCGGCGGCCCGGGCCCGGGTCCTGGCCGGCCTCGGGCAGGCGCTGATGCTCCGGGCCCGGTTCGCCGAGGCGGCCGACGTCTGCACCGAGGCGATCGCGGTGGCCAGGACGGTCGGGGCGCCGGTGGTCGAGGCCCACGCCATGAACAGCCTCGGCACGGCCATCGCCCGCCTCGGGGAGCCCGGGCGTGGCCTGGCCTACCTGGAGGAGTCCCGCCGCCGGTCGGCCGAGCTGGGGGCGGCCAAGGACGAGGCCCGGGCCTGCGTCAACCTGTCCGACCTGCTCGATGACCTGGGCCGGCCGGAGGAGGCGGTGGCCGTGGCCAGCGACGGGATGGAGGTGGCGCGGGCGGCCGGCCTGCGGCGCACCTTCGGGGCCTTCCTGGCCGGCAACGCCGCCGCGTCCCTCTACAACCTGGGCCGCTGGGACGAGGTGGCCGAGCTGACCGACGACTACCTGGAGCCGGGCGACGACGAGAACCTCAACACGGTCACGCTGCGCCAGTCCCGGGCCTTGCTGGACGCCGGCCGGGGCGACGACGAGGCCGCCCTTGCCCACGTCCACGCGGTCGCGCGGCTCAGCGGGGACATGTTCATCGCCGTGCAGTACCCGCCGGTGCTGGCCGCGGCCGAGGCCGAGGTGGCGGTCTGGCAGGGCCGGCTGGAGGCGGCGGCGGCGGCCGTGGCCGGGGGGCTGGCCGCCCTCCAGGGGCCGCTGCAGAACCTGCGGGCCTGCGTCCTGCTCGCCCTCGGGCTGCGGGTCGAGGGCGACCGGGCCGAGCTGGCCGCGGCCCGCCACGACCACGACACCGTGGCCGACGCCCGCCTGGTCGCCGAGGGGCTGATCCGCTGGGCCCGGGGCACCCTGGGCGGGTCGGAGCTGGCCTGGCAGCGGGCCCTGCTGGCCACCTGCGAGGCCGAGTGGGCCCGGGCCCAGGGCGACCTCGACCCCGACGGCTGGCTGGCCGTGGTGGCCGGCTGGGAGGCGGCCGGCTACCCCTACCCGCTGGCCGCGGCCCGCTGGCGGGCCGCCGAGGCCCTGCTGGCCCGGCGCGGCGACCGCAACCTGGCCGCCGACCTGCTCCGGCAGGGGCACGCCACGGCCGTGGCCCTTGGGGCCAGGCCGCTCCACCGGGAGCTGGAGCGGCTGGCCCGGCTGGCCCGGGTCGACCTGCCCCGGAACGGCCCCGGCGGCGGGCCCGACGGCACGGACGACGACGGCGGCGGGCCGGCGGCGCCGGCGACCCCCGACGGGGCCGCGCTCGGCCTGACCGCCCGCGAGCTCGAGGTGCTGGCCCTGGTGGCCGAGGGCCGCAGCAACCGCCAGGTCGCCGACGCCCTGTTCATCAGCGCCAAGACGGCCAGCGTCCACGTCTCCAACATCCTGGCCAAGCTGGGTGTGGCCAGCCGCGTCGAGGCGGCCGCGGTCGCCCACCGCCTCGGCCTGCTGGCCGGCCCCCCGGGACCGTGACGCCCTACTGGGCCGCGCCGGCCGCCCGGGTCGGCGCCGGCAGGTAGCCGTAGGTCCCGCCACCGCCGCCGCCCTCGCCCTTGCGGCAGCCGGTCAGGGCCAGGCCGAGCACGAGCAGCAGGACGGCGACGGCCACGAACAGCTTCACGAATGTACCCATCTGGCATCGCCTCCGACGGGGGAACCCGGCCGGGCGGCGGCCGATTCCCACTGGTCGCCCGCGTGTGCCGAACGTCACCGGCGGGCCGTGACGGCGGGTACGGACGGGAGGCGCCGCCGGAGCCACACTGCCGGGGTCGGGCCAGCACCGTCTGCCCGGCCCGTTTGGAAGGAAGCGTCATGAACCAGATCGTCGCCTGCCCCGAGCCGGGTTGCGACGTCGCCGCCGAGGTCGTGTCGCGCTGGGTGTGGCCGTCCACCGACGGCCCGGCCGAGCACGTCAAGGTGTTCTGCCTGCACGGGCACGCCCGGACGCTGCTGACCGCCTGGCTGGTCAGCCCGGCCCGCTCGGCCAGGGTCGCGCACCCCTCGACCCGCTGGAACTAGCGGCGCAGGGCGGTCAGCGCGGCCGGGTGCGGGTAGCCTGCCGCCCATGGACGGGCGGGAGACGGGCGCGCTGGCCCGGTGGCGGGAGCAGCTGGAGGGCTGGGCCATCCCTGCGGAGATCCTGGCCGCGGCGCCCGAGTCGCCGTGGGGGTTTCCGGTGGGGCTGTTCCGGTCACGGGCCCACCGGGCCGGGTCGCGGCCGGGCACCCCGTCGAACCTGGAGGCGGCCCGGCACCTGCCGCCGGGCGGCAGCGTCCTTGACGTCGGCGCCGGCGGGGGCGCGGCCAGCCTGCCCCTGGCCGGGGAGGCCGGGCGGCTGGTGGCGGTGGACGAGTCGCCGGAGATGGTGGCGTCGTTCCTGGCCGCCGCCGAGGCCGCCGGGGTGCCCGCCGAGGGGGTCGAGGGCCGCTGGCCGGAGGTGGCCGGCCGGGTCGGGCCGGCCGACGTGGTCGTCTGCCACCACGTCCTCTACAACGTGGCCGACCTGGCGCCGTTCGCCGCCGCCCTGACCGGCCACGCCCGCCGCCGGGTGGTGGCCGAGCTGACCGACCGGCACCCGCTGGCCGGCCTGGCCCCGCTGTGGCGGCGCTTCCACGACCTGGAGCGGCCGGAGGGGCCGGGCGCCGGCGACGCCGTCGCCGCCCTGGCCGAGCTCGGCCTGGACGTGGACCGCCGGGACTGGGAGAACCAGGACCGGTTCGGCTTCGACGACTTCGACGAGCTGGTCGCCTTCACCCGCCGGCGGCTGTGCCTGCCCGCGGGGCGCGACCCCGAGGTGGCCGAGGCCCTGCTGGAGCAGGGCACCCACCAGGTCGACGGGGTCTGGGTGAGCGGCCAGCCGCGCCGGGTGACCACCCTGTCCTGGCCCGGATCGGCATCCTGACCATGAGCGCGAGAGAGGAGCCAACGGTGGACCGGCGAGCCTGGCTGCGGGAGCGGCGGCAGACGGCCGAGGAGCGGCACGACGCCATCCACGCCTTCACCTACGACGAGCAGTACGGGGAGATCGGCCCCGAGCACCGCCGCTTCGTGACCGACCTGCTCGAGCGGGTCCCGCCGGGCGGGACCGTGCTGGACGCGGCCTGCGGCACCGGCAAGTACTTCGGCATGGTCCTGGACGCCGGCCGCCGGGTCGTCGGCACCGACCAGTCGACCGGGATGCTGGCCAGGGCCAGGGCCCGCTACCCGGCGGTGCCGCTGGAGCGGGTCGGCCTCCAGGAGCTGGCCTTCGACGGCGAGTTCGACGCCGTCATGTGCATCGACGCCATGGAGAACATCCCGCCCGAGGACTGGCCCCGGGTGCTGGGCAACCTGCGCCGGGCCGTGGCCCCCGGCGGGCACCTGTACCTGACCGTGGAGCAGGTCGACGACGAGGAGCTGGACGCGGAGTTCGCCGACGCCACCGCCCGGGGCCTGCCGGTGGTCCGGGGCGAGGAGTCCCGCGACGGCTACCACTTCTACCCGTCGCGGGAGCAGGTCGGCTACTGGCTGGAGGAGGGCATGCTGGCCGTGGTCGCCGAGGGCTGGACCGCCGGGGACGGCTACGGCTACCTGCACCTGCTGGTGCGGCCCACCGGCTAGGCCAGGCTCAGGCGAGGCGCTCCAGCACGGTCCCGTCGCCGGCGACCCGGAAGGCGGCCGGGACCACGGCCACGTGGTAGCGGCGGGCCAGGTCGGGCCGGCGCGACACGTCGACGGTGTGCAGCGGCTGGGGCCCGGCGGCCAGGCGCTCCTCCAGCTCATGGCAGTCGCTGCACAGCGGGTGGGTGAACTGGACCACGGCCGCCCGCCCGGGGGCGGCGCCGACCGCGGCCAGGTCGAGGGCGCCGACGGCGCCGGGCCGGACCCCGCGCAGCCGCGCCGCCAGCCTGTACAGCTCGCAGCCGACGCACAGGCCGGTGGTGGCGGCCAGCAGGGCCAGGACCGCGACCACGGCCCCGAGCGCCGTCCCGGCCCCGTCCAGCCCGGTCAGGTGGGCGGCGAAGGCGAGGCCGAGCACGGTCGCCCCGATCTTGTTGGCGAAGCGGGGCGGCCGGGCGTCCTCGACCCGGCCCTCGCCCACCCGCGGCTGGACGAACGCGAAGTAGGCAACGCAGGGCAGGCACCAGCGCCGCCCCAGGACCAGGCCGGCGACCAGCTGGAGGGCGAGCAGGCCGTACAGCCACCACCAGCCGGTCAGCAGGGCACCGACGGCGCCGGCGCCGACGGTCGCCTGGAGGAACCGGGGGGCGCGGGCGTCGACCACGTCGGTGTCGGCATACGGGTCGGCGGTCGGGCGGGGACGGAGGGTGGTGGAAGGCATCGCTGGACCATCCTGGGGGTGCGCGAGGAGCGGGGGGCGAGGCCCGGCCGGTCAGCGGGTCGCGGCCATCCTGGCGCGCGACGACCGGCGGGCCCGGCGACAGGCGCAGGACACCACGCGCCCATGGTCGAGGGCGCGGTTCCTGGTCAGCCGAGGTCCTTCCACAGCTGGCACGGTGCCGGACCCGCCGGTCGCTGTCAACCGCTCCTGTCGGCGGGGACGAGCAGCCGGTCGCGCAGCCGGTCCAGGTCGGCCGGTGCCAGGCCCGCCTGCCCCAGGTAGCCCTCGGCCCCGCCGTGGCGCTCGGCCAGCCGGGCCAGCACCTCGGTCATGACCTCGGCCGTGGGGGCGAACCGGGCCAGCATGGCCTCGCGCTCGGCCCGCTCGCCGGGGCCGTTCTCCAGCCACTCCTCGTCCCGGGGTCGGAGCAGCTCGGCGGTCATGGCGTAGTCGGCGGCGATCGTGTCGTCGGGGACGCGGACGAGGCCGAGCAGCAGGGCCGAGATCAGCCCGGTCCGGTCCTTGCCGGCGGCGCAGTGGATCAGGACCCCGCCATCGGGGGCGCCGGCGACGGCGGCCATCACCTCGGCCACGAAGCCGCCGAACTTGTCCAGCATCCACAGGTAGTTCTCGGCCAGCGTGTAGGTGTCGGGCGGGAACCCGGCCGCCGGGTCGATGAACGACACGTTGCGGTAGGTGATGCCGTGGTCGCCGGGCTCGGCGAACGGGTTGGGGTCGCGGGCGATCTCGTCGGCCAGCCGCAGGTCGACGATGGCCCGCACCCCGTAGTCGGCCAGGGCGGCCCGGCCGGCCGCGGTCAGCGCGGCCGGGCTGTCGGAGCGCACCACCGCCCCCCAGCGGGTCTCCCGCCCGTCCGCGGTCGCGTAGCCACCCAGATCACGGGCGTTCAGGCATCCCTCCCAGGCCAGCAGCCGGGTCCACTCGCGTTGCTCGATCGACACGTCCCCTCCGTTCGCAGCGTCCGCCGTCCAGCCTACCGACGCCCGGTGACGCTCCGGCGGAACAGGCGGCTGCTCGCCTACGACCCAGGCCGATCGCCCCGCGGGGCGGGGGCGAGCAGGCGGTCGCGGAGGCGGCCCAGGTCGTCCCGGGAGACGCCGGCCTCCAGGAGGTAGGGCTCGACCCCGCCGTAGCGGGTCGTCAGCTGGTCGAGGACCTCGAGCATGACCTCGGCGGTGGGGGCGTAGCGGGCCAGCAGGGCCTCGCGCTCGGCCCGCTCGTCCGGGTCGCTCTCCAGCCAGGCCTCGAGCTGGGGGCGGAGCGCCTCGCCGGTCATGGCGTAGTCGGCGGCGACCGTCTCCGCGGGCACCCCCACCAGGGCGAGCAGCAGGCCTGCGACCAGGCCGGTCCGGTCCTTGCCGGCCGCGCAGTGGACCAGCACGACGCCCTCGGGGGCCCGGGCGACGGCCGTGATCGCCTCGGCGACGGCGTGGCGGTAGCGGTCGAGCATCTGCAGGTAGTCCTCGGCGAGGGTGGTGACGGCGTCGGGGGGCGCGAACGCCGGGTCGATGAAGGACACGTTGGTGTAGGCGATCCCGTGGTCGCCCGGCTCGGCGAACGGGTTGGGGTGGTCGGCCAGCTCGGCCGGCAGCCGCAGGTCGACGATGGCCCGGACGCCGTAGCCGGCCAGGGCGGCCCGGCCGGCCGCGGTCAGCGCGGCCGGGCTGTCGGAGCGCACCACCGCCCCCCAGCGGGTCTCGCGCCCGTCCGCCGCCGGATACCCGCCCAGCTCGCGGGCGTTCACGCACCCCTCCCAGGCCAGCTGCCGGGTCCACTCACGCTGCTCGATCGTCACGGTCCCTCCCGGTCACGGAGCTCCAGCGGCCAGCCTACCGTCGCGGTGGTATGCGACCTACCGGTTGACGGGCCGGATGGAGCGGACCAAGGTTGGAGGGGCCAGGACGCCGAGGTCCGCGAGGTGGAGATGGGCGAGCAACGCACCGCGGCCGTGATGGAGGCGCTGGCCTCCGTCTACGACCCCTGCTGCCAGGAGAAGGGCCTGTCGGTGGTCGACATGGGCCTGGTCCGGAAGGTCGACCTGGACGGCGACCAGGCACGGGTCGAGCTGCTGCTGACCACCGGCTGGTGCCCGTTCGCGGCCAACCTGGTCGGCCAGATCACCGAACGGGTGGCCGCCCTGCCCGGGATGGCCGGCTCGACGGTCGAGGTCGTCTGGGACGAGCCGTGGACCACCGACCGGCTGTCCGACAAGGCCCGGCGCACGCTGCGCTTCCTGCCCAACCCCAAGGAGGTCGGCCCGTGATCGGCAACGACGCGATCGTGTTCGACGGCGTGGCGCACGTCTTCAACTTCGACAAGAAGAACGCCCTCGGCCCCCCCGGGGAGATGTTCATCAACCACCTGTACGCCTTCCACGCCACCCTGACCCCCGAGGGGCAGCCGGTGATGGCGTCCGACGACTTCCTGCGCCAGTGGACCGTCGACGAGATCGACGAGATGGTCTACCGCCAGAGCTCCACCGACCTGCTGTGCGCCATGCCGCTGCCCCTGACCGACCTGTTCCGCGACGGCCTCTCGCCCTGGGAGGAGTGCGCCGAGCTGGCCAGCCGCCGGCCCGACCGGACGGTGTTCTGGGGCTCGGTCAACCCGCTGGAGGGCCGCCGCGCCCTCGACCTGATGGAGCGCCAGGTCGGCGAGTTCGGGGCCAAGGCGTTCAAGTTCTACAACGTCCGCTACGACTACGGCCGGCCGTTCCCCTGGCGCATGGACGACCCCCAGGTCGCCTTCCCGGTGTTCGAGAAGGCCCAGGAGCTCGGCGTCAACCTGATCGGGGTCCACAAGGGCGTGCCCCTCGGCCCCCAGCCGATCGAGGCCACCCAGACCTGGGACATGGACGGGGCGGCGGCCAACTTCCCCGACATCAACTTCGTCATCTTCCACGTCGGGCTGCCGTTCATCGACGAGGTCTGCTGGCAGCTCATCCGCCACCCGAACCTGTACGCGTCGATCGCCGCCACCCTCAACTTCATCGTCCGGGCGCCCCGGCAGTTCGCCGAGGTCCTGGGCAAGCTGCTGTTCTGGTGCGGCGAGGACAAGATCATCTACGGCAGCGAGACGCCGATCTGGCAGCCCCAGTGGGCCCTTGAGGCGTTCTGGGACTTCCAGCTCCCCCAGGACCTGGTCGAGGGCTACGGCTATCCGCAGCTCACCGAGCAGGCCAAGCGCAAGATCCTGGGCGAGAACCTCCTGCGCCTCCACGGCATGGACGTCGAGGAGACGAGGGCCCGGCTGCGCGCCGGCTGACCCGTCGGGCCGGGGTGGCAGAATCGCCGCATGAGCGGCCCTGCCCGCATGTTCGAGGTGGCCCGCAACCCGGACCCGGCGTCGCGGCTGCCGTACCTGGTCCGCCTGCCCCTGCCCGGCGGGGACGTCGTGGTCAAGGCCCGGGAGTCGTGGCCACGGACCGGGACCGTGTACTGCCACCCGGCCGGCGGTGGGTGGCCGGAGGAGGCCGAGCTGGTCGAGCGGGTCCCGGTCCGCTCCTGCCGGCGCCGCGGCGGCGCCATCGACCTGGTCCTGGACCGGCCCCGCGAGCGCCGCTCCCAGCTCGTCTTCACCCGGGTCCGGGGCCGGCAGGTGATCTTCTGGCAGTCGCCCCGGACGGCCAGGGCGGCCCGGCCCGGGGTGCGGGTGCCGGGGCGCCGGGCCGGGGGCCTGCGGGAGCTGACCATCCTGGTCGACACGCGCGAGCGCTACCCGTGGCGGTTCGGGCGCCAGCGGGCGGTGTCGACCGAGCGGCGGGCCCTGCCGGCCGGCGACTACGCCGTCGAGGCCCCCGGCGGGGGGCTGGCCGCGGTGGTGGAGCGCAAGACCCTTGCCGACCTGGCCGGGTCGCTGGCCGACGGCAGCCTGAGCTATCTGCTCGCCGAGCTGGCCGCGATGCCCAGGGCGGCGGTCGTGGTCGAGGACCGCTACGCCGGGGTGTTCAAGCTGGAGCACGTCCAGCCCGGGTTCGTGGCCGACCTGCTGGGCGTGCTGGCCGTCCGCTACCCGGCCGTCCCGATCGTGTTCTGCGACACCCGCCCGCTGGCCCAGGAATGGGCCTACCGCTACCTCGGGGCGGCCGTGGCCGAGGTCACTCCAGGGGCTGGGGGGTGAGGTCGAGCTCCTCCTCGTCGCCGAAGGCGACGCCCATGGCCCGGGCGGTCAGGATCATCTCGTGGTCGAGCGGGACGGTCCGGACCTTCCCGGCGGTCTCGGTCATGGCCACGGTGGTGATCTGCGCCTCCCGGCTGACCACGACCTCGCCGTAGCGGCCCTCGGCCAGCAGCCGCACCGCGGCCGCGCCGAAGCGGGTGGCCAGGATGCGGTCGAACGGGGTCGGCACGCCGCCGCGCTGCAGGTGGCCGAGGACCACCACCCGGGCGTCCTTGCCGGTGACCTTGCCCACGTGGGTGGCGACGTGGGCGCCGATGCCGCCCAGGGTGCCGGTCGACTGCTGGTAGTGCTGCTCCCCGCCGCGCTCGACCGCGCCCTCGGCGCAGACCACGATGGAGAAGTTGGAGCCCCGGTACTCGCGGGTCAGGACCGCCGAGGCCACCGCCTCGACGGAGAAGGGGATCTCGGGGATGAGGATGGCGTCGGCCCCGCCGCCCAGGCCGGAGTGGAGCGCGATCCAGCCGGCGTCGCGGCCCATCACCTCCAGCACCATCACCCGGTTGTGGCTGGCCGCGGTGGTGTGGAGCCGGTCCAGGGCCTCGGTGGCCACGGTCAGGGCGGTGTCGAAGCCGAAGGTGCGGTCGCAGCCCCACAGGTCGTTGTCGATCGTCTTGGGCACCCCGACGGCCCGGACCCCGTAGCGGGCGAGCTCGCTGGCGATGCCCTGGCTGCCCTCGCCGCCGATCACGATCAGGGCGTCGATGCCGAGCCGCTTGGTGTTGGCGGCCAGCTCCTTGTAGGGCGCCGGGTCGCGGACCAGCTCGCCGTCGATGCGCATGGTCGCGAAGTGGCCCTTGTTGGTCGAGCCGAGGATGGTCCCGCCCCGCAGCAGCAGCCCGCTGACCGCCGAGGAGTCGAGCGGGCGGGTGCGGGGCCGGCCGATCAGCCCCTCGAAGCCGTTCTCGATGCCGAACACCGTCCAGCCGTGGTCGATCTCGGCCGAGCGGACCACGGCCCGGATGACCGCGTTCAGGCCTGGTGCGTCGCCACCGCTGGTGAGCACCCCGATGCGTCGGATTGGCGCTGCCATGTCGGGTACACCCCCACTGCCGATGGGTAAGTACCGCTCTGTCGGGGCAGGGTAGCGCGTGGCGGCATCGTCGGCGCAACCCCGCGCCCGGTGACGGTGTCAACGATCGGCAACGGTTCACGCGAGGATTCAAGGGAGGGCCGGTGGCCAAGGCGGCAGGCAAGAAGAAGCGACCGGGGCTGACCCGGAGGATGGCCAGGTCGACGATGCGGGTCGGCATGCTCGCCACCGCCGTGCTGGTCGGGCGCAAGACCGCCGGCGCCGGCAAGGCCAGGGACGGCCAGGGCGGCGGCGGGCCCGCCGGGGGCGGGCCCGAGGCCCCCGGCGGGCTGGGCGCGGCCGCCGGCGGCGGGCCCGGGGCCAGCCACGAGACCGACCCGCGGGAGGTGGAGGACGACGACGCCGGCCGCCGGGCCGGCGCCCCCCAGCAGATCCCGCCCAAGGGCTGGAAGGACATCGCCAAGCGGACCGCCAAGGAGGTCAAGCAGGACCAGGTCCCGCTGCTCGGGGCCGGGGTCGCCTTCTACATCCTGCTGTCGCTGTTCCCGGCCATCATCGCCGGCGTCTCCCTCTACGGGCTGGTGGCCGACCCCCAGACCGTCCGCGACCAGATCGACCGGCTGGCCCAGCGGCTCTCCCCCGAGACGGCCAAGCTCGTCGGCGACCAGATCGAGCAGATCACCAGCGGCGCCGGCGGCGCCCTCGGCGTCGCCACCGTCATCGGGATCCTGACCGCCCTGTGGAGCGCCTCCAGCGGCATGAAGGCGCTGATCACCGGGGTCAACCTGGCCTATGACGAGAGCGAGAGCCGCAAGTTCGTCAAGCTGCGCGGGCGCGCCATCGTGATGACCCTGGGCGCGATGGGGCTGCTGGCGGTGGCCGGGGCCACGATCGTCGGCTTCCCCCCGATCGCCAACGACCTGCCGGTGGTGGTGCAGTGGGTGGTCTCCATCCTGCGCTTCCTGCTGCTGGCGGCCCTCCTCATCGTCGGCCTGGCCGCGCTCTACCGGTTCGCCCCCGACCGCGACGAGCCCAGGTGGACCTGGGTGACCTGGGGCTCGGGGGTCGCGACCGTGCTGTGGATCGTGGCCTCGATCGGGTTCTCGATCTACGCCAACTCCTTCGGCAACTACAACAAGACCTACGGGGCCCTGGCCGGGGTCATCATCCTGATGTTCTGGCTCTACCTGACGGCGGTGATCGTGCTGGTCGGGGCCGAGCTCAACACCGAGATGGAGCTGCAGACGGCCCGGGACACGACCAAGGGGCCGGAGCAGCCCATGGGGGAGCGCGGCGGGCACGCCGCCGACCACGTCGCCGAGTCCCCGGCGGGCGGTTCCTAGGTCGAACTGCTTGATTCCCGGCGAACGGGGAATGCTCCCCGTAGCCCACCAAGGCGAGCCAACCGGGGAGTAGGCGGATGAGCGCACGGCAGCAGGCACAGCGGGCGGAGCGGACGGCGAAGGGCGCGGCCGAGAGCGGACCGGTCAAGACCCTCGGCCGGGTCGGGCTGATCGCCTACGGGGTCGTCCACGTGCTGGTCGCCTACCTGGCCGTCCGGGTCGCCCTGGGCGGCGGGGCCAAGGCCGACAAGACGGGCGCCCTGCAGACGATCGCCGAGCAGCCGGCGGGCCGGTTCTTCCTCTGGGTGCTCACCGTCGGCCTGGTCGCCCTGACCATCTGGCAGCTGGCCGAGGCCATCTGGGGCCACGGCTACCGGCGCCCGGCCCGCCGGCGCAGCCTGCAGCGGCTGGTCAGCCTGGGCGAGGCCGGGGTCGCCGGGGCGCTGGCCTACAGCTCCTTCAAGGTCGCCTCGGGCAAGAAGGGCAACTCCAAGCAGGAGAAGGCGGCCTTCATCGACAAGGTCTTCGACTGGCCGGCGGGGGAGCTGCTGGTCGCCGCCGTCGGGCTGGGGATCGTGGCCATCGCCGTGTACCTGGTCCACCGGGGCGTGGCCAAGACCTTCGTGGACGACCTGGAGCTGGCCGGCGCCGAGCCGCACGCCCGCGACGCCGCCATCCGCTTCGGGCAGGTGGGCTGGCCGGCCCTCGGGGTCGCCTACGGGATCCTGGGGTTCCTGCTGATCTACGCGGCGGTCACCTACGACCCCAAGAAGGCCACCGGCATGGACACCGCCCTCAAGACCCT